>PXSQ01000088.1:92815-104926 GCA_003022725.1 Halobacteriales archaeon SW_7_65_23
ACGGTCGTGGACCTCTCGGCAGACTTCCGGCTGCAAGAGGAAAGCGACTACGACGAGTGGTACGACGGCCACGAGCGCCCGGAACTGCTGGCGGAGGCCGTCTACGCCCTCCCAGAGCTGAATCGCGAGGAACTCGCGGGGGCTGACCTGATCGCTTCGGGCGGCTGCAACGCCACCGCGACGATCCTCGGCCTGCTCCCGCTGGTCGAGGACGGGATCCTCGACGGCGACGAGCAGGTTGTCGTCGACCTCAAGGTCGGCTCCAGCGAGGGCGGCGCCGGCGGCGGCGAGGCCGCCTCCCACCCCGAGCGCTCGGGCGTCGTCCGCCCGTACGCGCCGACCGGTCACAGACACGAGGTCGAAATCGGCGCGTACCTGGGGCTAGACGTCTCTTTTACCGTCCACGCGGTCGACATGATCCGCGGCGCCTCGGCGACCTGCCACGTGTTCCCCGGCGAGCCCGTCTCGAAGGGCGACCTCTGGGGTGCCTACCGCGGTAGCTACGAGGACGAGCCGTTCGTCGACCTCGTCGCGGGTGGCGGCGGCGTGTACCGCTACCCCGAGCCGAAGGCCGTCGCCGGCACGAACCGCGCCGAAGTCGGGTTCGAACTCGACCCCGGCAACCGCCGCGTCGTCGCCTTCTCGGCGATCGACAACGTGATGAAAGGCGCCGCCGGGCAGGCGGTCCACGCCGCAAACGTCGCGCTGGGCCTCGATGAGACGGCCGGCCTGGAGTTCAGGGGTCTCCACCCCGTGGGTGCGCCATGAGCGCGAACACGTCGAGGGCGAGGGTGGGAGGTGCCACCCGATGACGGTCGTCGTCAAGATCGGCGGTGCGCGCGCGGTCGACCCGGCCGGCGCCATCGCGGACGTCGCCTCGCTGGTCGACAGCGGCAAGGACATCGTCGTCACCCACGGCGGGTCGACGGCAGTCGACGAGCTGCTCGACCGCCTCGGCATGGAGCCGGAGTACGTCGAGACGCCGGACGGCGTCGTTGGCCGGTTCACGGACGAAGACACGATGGAGGTGTTCGAGATGGTGCTCGCGGGGCGAGTGAACACCCAGCTGGTCGCCTCGCTCCGGACGGCGGGCGTCGACGCCGTGGGGCTGTCGGGGGTCGACGGCGGCCTGCTCGAAGGCCCCAGAACCTCGGCGATCCGCGTCGTAGAGGACGGCAAAAAGAAGATCAGGCGCGGCGACCACTCCGGACGGCCGGAGACCGTCAACGAGTCGCTCCTGTCGTCGCTGCTGGCCGACGGCTACACGCCGGTCTGCAGCCCACCGATGGGCGGCATCGAGGACGACGAGTCGGTGACGCCGGTCAACACTGACGCCGACCGTGCGGCCGCACTGATCGCTGGCGCGCTCCCGGCGCGGCTCGTCCTCCTGACGGACGTCCCCGGGATTCTGGCCGATCCAGACGACGAGTCCACGCTGTTCGAGTCGGTCGCGACGCGGGCCGAGTGGGAACGCGTCGAGGACGCCGCTGAGGGGTTCATGAGCCGCAAGCTGATGGCAGCCGAGGAGTCCTTGACGGGCGGGGCCAGCGAGGTGGTCGTCGCCGACGCGAACGCGGAAGCGCCGGTGACGGCGGCGCTGAACGGAAGCGGAACGCACATTCAGCCGGACGCGCTGGAGGCCGATAGAGCATGAGCGATTTCATCTACAGCAAGAAACCGATACAGATCGAATCCGGCGACGGCGTGTACATGTCCGACGACGGCGGCACCGAGTACCTCGACATGGGAGGCAGCTACGCCTGCGTCCCGCTGGGCCACGGCCACGACGCGGTCAGGTCGGCCGTCGACGAACAGCTCTCGAAGCTGACCTACGTCCAGGCCACCTATCCGGTGGGGATCCGCGAGGAACTGTACGGCACGCTCGTCGACGCTGCACCTGGCGACATCGACAACGTCTGGCTCTGTAACTCCGGGACAGAGGCCAACGAGGCGGCGCTGAAGTTCTCGCGGTCGGCGACGGGCAACACCAACTTCGTCGCGTCGATGCAGGCGTTCCACGGTCGGACGATGGGCTCGCTCTCGCTGACCTGGAAGAAGAAGTACAAGAAACACTACGAACCGCTGCTGGAGGACGTCGAGTTCGTCCCGTACAACGACAGCGAGGCGATGGCCGAGGCGGTCGACGACGACACCGCCGCGGTGATGCTGGAGCCGATTCAGGGGGAGGGCGGGATCAACCCCGCCACGACCGAATTCCTGGAGACCGCGCGGGAAGCGACCGACGAGGCCGGCGCGGCGCTGATCTTCGACGAGATCCAGACCGGGCTCGGCCGCACGGGACGGCTCTGGGAGTGTGAGCGCACCGGCGTCGTACCCGACATCGTGACGAGCGCGAAGGGGCTGGGCAACGGGCTGCCGATCGGGACGACGCTGTGTCGCGACTGGATCGCCGAGGACTACGGCTCCCACGCCTCCACCTTCGGCGGCAACCCGGTGATCGCCGCCGCGGCGAACGCCACGGTGTCGACGATCCGCGAGGAGGACCTGCCGGCACACGCCGCGGAGATGGGCGAGTACCTCCGTGATCGGGTCGAGCGCGACCTGGGCAACGCGGTGCGGGACGTCCGCGGCCAGGGGCTGATGATCGGGATCGAGGTCGGCCGGAGCGCCAACAGCGTCCTGCGGGACCTCGCGATCGAGCACGGGATCCTCGCGCTCCCAGCCGGCCGGACTGTGGTTCGCCTGCTCCCGCCGCTGGTGATCGAAGAGGAGCACGCTGACCGGGTCGTCGACGCGCTCGCCGAGGTGATGACATGACAGCACAGGAGGCGACAGCGTGACGAGCCAGGGCGAACAGGTGACAGCGGGCGTAGACACGGAGGAGGCCCGCGAGCTGTTGATCGACCTCGTGGAGACACCGTCGGTGACGGGCGAAGAGGGCAACTGTGCGGTCCGTCTGGCAGCGTTCTTCGAAGCCCACGGCCGCGAGGTCCGGATCGACGAGGCCGGCAACGTCCGCGCGCCGGTCGACGACGGCGTCCTGCTCACGTCGCACATCGACACCGTCCCCGGCGAGATTCCCGTCCGCCTGGAGGAGAACGACGACGGCAAAACGGAGCTGTGGGGCCGGGGCAGCGTCGACGCGAAGGGGCCGCTGGCGGCGATGGCCGTCGCCGCCGTCCGGACGGGGGCGAGCTTCCTCGGCGTGGTCGAACAGCCGCGCCATGATGAAATCGACGTACCGCGAGAGAGCGCGGGCAACAACGCCATCCAGGACGCGATGGACTGGTGGGACCGCGTCGAGGCCGCGTTCGACCCCGACGACTGGGAGCCCGTCTTCGAGCGGGTCACCACCAAACCAGTCTCCTTCGACGGCGGCATCTCCGACGACGGGCTGTCGGTCGAGGCGACGATGGACGTCCAGCTCCGGGTGCCGCCGGAGTACACCGCCGACCAGGTCCGGGAGGTGGCCGACGGCTGCCTGGAGGGCGGGACTGTCAACTGGTTCGACCGGGTCGAGCCGACGCTGCAGAGCCCGCGGACGCCCGTCGCGCGGGCGTTCCGCGCGGCGATCCGGGGGCAGGGCGGCGAGCCGCGGCTGTTGCGCAAGACCGGCACAAGCGACATGAACATCTTCGCCGAGCACTGGGACTGCCCGATGGTCACCTACGGGCCCGGCGACTCCGCGCTGGATCACACGCCAAACGAACACCTGGCGCTTCCCGAGTACGACCGCGCCGTAGCTGTACTCGAGGACGCAACCGAACGCCTACTGGAGGACGCATGAACCTGGTCGATATCGACGACCTGACACCGGAGGAACTGCACGCCGTGCTCGATCGGGCCGCCGCGATCAAGGCGGGCCGCGAAGAACCGACGCTCTCGAACCGGACCCTGGCGATGATCTTCGAGAAGCCCTCGACGCGAACGCGGGTGTCCTTCGAGACCGGCATGACCGAACTGGACGGGCACGCGGTCTTCCTCGGGCCCGAGGACATCCATCTGGGGCACGGCGAACCGATCAAGGACACCGCCCGCGCTCTCTCGCGGTACGTCGATTTCATCATGGCGCGGCTGTTCGACCACGCCGACGTCGTCGAACTCGCGGAGTTCGCGACCGTTCCGGTGATCAACGGGCCGACGGACGATGCCCACCCGTGCCAGACGCTGGCCGATCTCCTCACGATCCACGAGCAGTTCGGCGGTTTCGACGTCGACGTCGCGTGGGTCGGCGACGGCAATAACGTCTGCCAGTCGTTCGTACTCGGCTCGGCGATGACGGACATCGACCTCACGGTCGCAACGCCGGAGGGGTACGGGATCGACGACAGCGTCTGCAAGCGCGCGGCCGCGCTGGGCAACCCGCCCGCCGAAACCCACGACCCCGAGGAGGCGGTCGCCGACGCCGATATCGTGTACACGGACGTCTGGGTCAGCATGGGTCAGGAGGACAGGCGCGCGGAGAAACTCCGGGACTTCGACGGGTTCCAGGTGACGACCGACCTCGTCGGCGACCGGCCGGTGATGCACTGCCTGCCCGCCCACCGCGGCGAGGAAATCACCGACGACGTGCTGGAGAGCGACAACGCCATCGTCTGGGACCAGGCCGAAAACCGGATGCACGCCCAGAACGGGCTGCTGGTCTGGCTACAGGAACACGCCGGGTGAGGAACTGGCTGTTCGAGGGGTGCTCCGGACGAGATTTATCATCGCGGAAGCAAACCCCATCCTGTGAGTCGTCTGACAGTCCTCGCTGTCTCCCTCCTGCTCGTGCTCGGCCTCCTGACGGCCGGCGTCACTGTGGCGAGCACCGGGAATCCGGGGGTCGATAGCAGCGATCACCAAGCGGCGGATGTCCGCTGGCGAGGAGTAGTTGAAACTGGCTGATATTTTTATAGCAGTATCGAGTAGCTGTCCCTGAAGGTACATGACGCCGTTCAGTCCCGTCCCGGCGGCGTGGTGGCTGGTGTACCGTGACGGCTACGAGTCGGGTTCGCAGGCGTCGGCTTGCTGGTACTCGCCGCCAAACTGCGGGCCGCAGGAGACGAGGTCACGACAGACCGGCAGGTAAGCCGTAACCTCGAGCGCACGGATCTCAAGGATGGAGGCGATCCCGCAAACACACTCGAGTCGATCATCTGGACTGCGAACAGGTGGGAGACGTACGCCCTGGCGATTGCCCTCTTTTTCGGGCTGGCAGTGCTCGCAGCGACAGCCGGCCTGCCACGCGAACTCGTCGGTGTGGGGTTGTTCGGTGGCTTCCTGTTCTCACTCGAGGCGTTTCTCAAGTACTGCTGGCCCTTCATCGAGGCGTTCTATGAGCGGCGCCAGCCAACTCCCGAGGACCGTGACCCCGACAGCATCCGCTTCCAGGGACTCTCGGTGGACAGCATGATACTGCTGACGCTGATCGTCGGGCTACTGGGGGCGTTCGGGGCGCTCATCGCGCTCGAAGTTGCCCTGACCTGACTGGTTCGGGAGGGCGCCACAGACGTGTCCGCCGACGCAGCCACCGGGAGTCAGGTCACGAGCTGGACAGTCACGTCGGTCGACTGCCATAGAACCTGTCGGGAGCCCGTTCTCATACTGTCGGACGTAATTTCGTGGAGTCACGCGTCACGTTCAGCCGTTCAACCGTGCGGATACAGCCAGGAGAGTGTCACGATGTGACACAGAGTTACGTCCGACAGTATCAGCTTCCCTCGCGGATACCAACGCTTTCGGCAGTGGAGTGCGAACCCCCAGTAGAGGCGGGAACCGTTCGCAGGTCAGACTGACCGTGGTACTTCCCCAAACACTCGTTGCCGGACTCCTGTACGCGGCCCTCGGAGCCGTGCCGCTGGGTATCGCGCTGTACGCCACCCGGACCCGTGAGAAACCCGGCGCCAGGCCGCTAGTCGCGACCGGGCTCTGTACCGCGGCGGCGGCCGTCGTCCAGGGGGGTCGGTTCGTCGAACCGCTGGTCGGGGCCGGCCTCTGGCTCGACGTCACGCTGCACATCGCGCTGCTGATCGGGATCAACCTCGCCGTCGTCGGGACGTTCTACGTCGCAGTCGAGTACACCGGCCGGAGATGGCTCGCGGATCGGTGGATCGTCATCTTAGTCGCAGCGATGGGGACGGCGCTGCCGATCGCGCGGATCCTGGCCGAGACCGCCGGCTCGGCGGCGTTCCCGTTGATCGCCAACGCCGATTTCGTCTACCGGCTCCTGTTCGCGCTCGCCGGGCTGTCCCTGTTCGCCAGGCAGTTCGTCGGGTCGCGGGGCGTGTACCGCAAGCAGAGCGCGGCCCTGCTGGTCGGGCTAGTGATCGGCTCCGGGTTCGGCCTGCTGGAGCGGTACTACACCGTCCAGTTCGTGGAGTTCACGCTTTTGGGTATGGTGATCGGGCTGGGCGTGCTCGCCTGGGCGCTGTTCCGCTACGAGTTCCTGGAAACAGTCCCAATCGCCCGGGAGACGCTGTTCGACGAGGTGACCGACCCCGTGGTTGCGCTGGATCGGGACGGTAGCGTGGTCGACCTCAACCGGGCCGCTGACGAGGCGTTCGCGGTCGACGCGTCGATCCTCGGCCGCCACAGCAGCGACCTGTTCTCCGTCGACGGGGCACTCGCCGAGCAGTACGACGACGTCCTCGGTACGGCGGGGATCGCCGGCGTCGTCACCGACGGCGCACGCCACTTCGATCGGGACCATCCCGTCGTCGCGGCGCTCGTCGACGGCTCCTCGGAGGGGGATACGGGCGACGACCAGCTCGCCAGTGAAGACGCCGAACTCGGGGTGCTGCAGGACGGCGAGGTCCGGTACTACCAGGTCAGCGCCTCCGCGCTGGCGTTCGCGCCGGGCTACGAGGGCGAACTGCTCGTGTTCCGCGACGTGACCGCGAGCGTCGAGCGCGAGCAGGACCTGGACATCCTCAAGCAGGTGCTGACGCGCGTGCTGCGGCACAACCTCCGCAACGACGTGACCGCCATCCACGGATTTGCCCAGTCGATCGCCGACAACGCCGAGGACGGCGCCGGCGAGAAGGCCGAGCGCATCGTGCGCCTCACCGAGAAACTGACGGCGACGAGCGAGACGGCCCGCCGCATCGAGGACGTGATCGAGGCCGACGGCCCGGCGGAGTTCGACCTCCGGGCGGAAGTCGAATCGGCCGTCGCCGACGCGCGCAGGGAGCACCCGGCGGCGACCGTCAAGTGGGAGGTGCCAGAGGGGCTGGCCGTGCTGGCGAATCCGGAGTTCCCGGCCGCGCTCGTGGAGGTCATCGAGAACGCCGTCGTCCACAGCAACGAGTCGCCCCGCGTCGAGGTCGCGGGGGAGCGCTCCGGCCGGTGGGTCGACGTCACGGTCGCCGACGACGGCCCCGGGATCCCGGACTACGAACTCGAAACGATCGCGGCGGGCGAGGAGACGGCGCTGGTCCACGGCAGCGGCGCGGGGCTGTGGCTGATCCAGACCGCCGTCGAGGACTCCAACGGCGACGTCAGCTTCGACAGCGGCGACGGCGGGACGACGGTCCGGATCCGGTTGCCGGCTGCCGGGGACTAATACTGATTGTTGTGACTCTTTACCGCCAGGCATTCGTCAGACCCTAGTTTCGAGCCGTGAAACCGCCG
Organism: Halobacteriales archaeon SW_7_65_23; assembly: GCA_003022725.1. GTDB lineage: Archaea > Halobacteriota > Halobacteria > Halobacteriales > Haloarculaceae > Halovenus. The sequence goes on from PXSQ01000088.1 coordinate 100,388, forward strand.
TTAGTGCGACGTACTGCCGAAAATAATCACAACAATCACTATGAGTGTCAGGACAGCTCGTAGCGCTCGCCGTCCCAGGCGAGCGGTTCCGCGAACGCCTCGTCTGCGGGGTAGTAGTGAGCGACGTGGACCAGCCGCGTCTCGCTCGCGTCGAGGTCCTCGGCCATCGCCAGCGCCCCCTCGCGGGTCATATGCTTGGTGCCGAACGTCCGGGGCACGTCGTCCTCGTCGTGGTGGGCGCCTCCTTTGGGGTGGTGGACGCACAGCTCCGCCGGCACGATGCCGTCCGCAAGCAGCAGGTCCGGATCTGCGAGCGCCTCGCGTGAGGCCTCGGGAACGTCGTAGCTGGTGTCGCCCGTAATCGAGAGTTTCGCGCCGGTTTCGGGGTCCTCGACGGCGAGCCCGTAGCACAGGAGTGGCGGGTGGTCGACCGGGAGCAGCGTCCCCTCGAACCCGCAGGTCTCGAACGGCTCGTGGGGCGTCTGGGACTGGATCGTCAGCTGATCGAGGTAGGCGTAGTCGCTCGCGACGGTGCCGGCGACGCTCTCGCCGGTCACGGGGTCGGTCTCGTCGGCCGCGTGGACCGTCAGCTCGTCGAACAGCCGGAAGCAGTTGCCCAGCCCGTCGAGGTGGTCGAAGTGGACGTGCGTGACGATGCCGGCGTCGGGCAGCGGCACGCCCTCCCGGAGGAACTGCTGGCGGAAGTCGGGACTGAAATCAACCAGCAGCGACTCGCCGGTGCGCTCGTTGCGGACGTGCACCGAGAAGCGGGTCCGCTCGACGCCGCCGGCGTCGGTGATGGTCGCGCCGCGCTTGCGGAGGCGCTCGCGCAACTCGTCGCCGGGGTCGCCGGCGCGCCGGCACGTCTCGCAGTCACAGCCGACCGTCGGCGTCCCGGTCGTGTCTCCCGTTCCCAGCAGCGTTACCTCCATCAGTCGTGGCTGTGGTCGTGACTGTGCCCGCCGTCACCCGACAGGTCGCCGCCGGCGACCAGCGCGTCGTGGTCGCCCTCGATCATGTCGAGGTTCTTCAGGGTGTCCCGTTCCTCGAAGTCCTCGACGGCGTCGATCAGGTCCTGCTGGGTCAGCGTCGTCCGCTCTTCGGTCAGCGCTTCCAGGACGGCCTCGCGCAACACGAGCCGGAGGTCACTGCCCGTCAGGCCCCCGGTGATGTCGGCCAGATCAGCCGGCGAGAAGTCGACGATGTCCATTTCGCGGGTGACGATCTCGAGGATGTCCGCCCGCATCCCGGCGTCGGGCTTGGGGAAGTTGACGATCTCGTCGAAGCGCCGCCAGGCCGCCGCGTCGAGTTCGTCGGGGTGGTTGGTGGCGCCGATCAGCAGCACCTCGTCCTGGATCAGCGACACCTCGTCGATGCTCTTCAGCAGCGTGTTGACGGCGCGCTTGATCGCGGCGTGCTCGTCGCTGGAGCGCGTTTTGGCGACGAAGTCGAACTCGTCGATGAACAGGATGCAGGGTGCGAGCCGTTTGGCAACCTCGAACGTCTTGTCGACGTTTTTGGCGGTTTCGCCGAGATACTGGCTGGTGATCATCGACAGCTTCACCTCGACGAACGGCAGGCCGAGTTTGCGCGCCAGCGCCCGCGCGACCGACGTCTTGCCGGTGCCCGGCGGGCCGACGAACAGCAGCTTGCCGATCTCGCGCAGGCCGATGCTGGCGAGGTACTCGCGGTGCTCGATCGCCTTGACGATCTTCTGGATCTCACCCTCCTGCTCGCCGGTGAGGACGATGTCGGCCAGCGTCTGTTCGATCTCCTCGGGGGCGCGCACCTCCACGAGGTCGAGCATCTCGTCCTCCTCGTCCTCGTCGAAGTACTCGTCGAGCAGTGCGTCGATGAACGCCCGGTCGGCGCGGGCCGGACGGTTGCGCTCGCGTGCCAGTTCGAGGTCGACGTCCCGTTCGTCGGCGAAGGCGGCCGTCAGCGTCGGGTTGCGCTCGATGCGCTCGTCGTCGACACGGTCGAGGTACCACTGTTCGGCCATCTCCCGATCGGTAAACGAGAGCGTCCCCGAGAAGTCGTCGTAGTCGGTGAACATCAGTCCCGAGATCGCCTCCCATGGCCGGGCAACGCCCGTCGCCGCGCTCGCCGTCTCGACTGTCGCCGACAGCGGGCGCTCGATCCGCCCCTCGCTCCAGAACGGCTCCCTGTACCCGGGCGGCAGGTCGTCGGCGTCGAGGTCCGACCGCTCGTTGTAGGCCAGCGTCGTCAGCACGAACTCGACGACCGCAAGCTCGGTGTCGCTCATTCCCCACAAAGTAGCCGTGCCTGCCCGATAAGTGATTCGAACTCGACCCGGCAGTGGGATTCGGAGCTGATTCGACCCACGGACGCCAGGCTGGGGAACGACTGCTGGAGCGTTTCGAACCGGGCCTCCTGTGCCTTCTGTCGGGCCTCCTGGATCTGCTGGGCACCTTCCTGATCGATATCCCGAGCAGCAGGGCGTTCACACGTCGTCGAGAAACACGGCCAACCGGTCGGAGACCGCGCGGGCGTGCTCGACGAAGTGGAGACGCCGTCCCTCGACGGCCTCGAACGTTCCGCGGGGGAGGTCGGCGGCGAGCGAACGACCCGCCGACGTCGGGACGACGGGGTCGTCGCCGCCCTGAAAGACGAGCGCCGGCAGCGAAACCTCGTACAGTGGCGGCGCCTCGAAGTCGAGCGCGGCCGCGACCTGGGCCTCGAACCCCTCGCGGGTGGCATCGTCGGCTGCCCGCCACTCGCAGATCTGTGCGACGAGGTCGTCCTGCTCAGTCAGGAACTCCTCGGAGAACGCAGCCACCAGGGAGTCCCGGATGGCTGTCCCGTCGTCGGTGGGGGCGTGCAGTGATCGGAGAGCGTTCTCGTTGACCTCGCCACCGTTCGGGGCAGCCCCGCACAGCGTCAGGCTCCGGGCGCGGTCGTACTCGCGGGCGTAGGCGAGCGCGACCATCCCGCCGAGGCCAGCCCCGACGAGGTGGGTCCGCTTGGTGTCACTGGCCGACAACACCGCCTCCAGGTCCGCCGCCAGGCGGTTGACGCTGTACGGTCCCGGCGGGCAGTCCGACCGGCCAGTGCCGCGCAGGTCCCAGACGAGCGTCTCGTATGGGCCGGTCAGCGCCTCGGCCTGCCAGCCCCACTGCCAGGCGCCGTAGCCAGCCTCGCCGACGAACGTCACCGTCTCGCCGTCGCCGGCGGTCTCGTAGAACAGGTCGACGCCCTCGGCTGTGGTCGTCGGCACGGCTCAGGCGTTCAGCCGCTGACGGAGGATGTCCGGCGCCTCCGCGAGGGCGTCCTCGAGGGCGTCGCCGTCGGGGCCGCCGCCCTGCGCGAAGTCCGACGGGCCGCCGCCACCGCCCCCGACGCGCCGGGCGAGTTCGCCGACGACCTCGCCGGCATTGACCGGGACGCCGTCGGGCACCGCAACGACGAACTGGGCGCCGTCGACGCCCGACCCCAGCACCGCGATGGAGCCGTCGTTGACGAGCGCGTTCGCCGTCGCGCGGAGTTCGTCCATGTCGCCGTCGACGCGCTGGACGACCGCCGTCGTGCCGTCGATCTCGACGGTCTTGCCCTCGCTACCGCTTGCGCGGATCTCCGCGAGTTTCTCCTTCAGCTCCTCGATCCGCTTGCCCCGTTCCTTCCACTCATCGAAGAACCGCTCGGCGGTTTCGGGCACCGCCTCGGGGCTGACGTCCAGCACGTCCGCGGCGTCGGAGAGGGCGTCCTCGGTGCGCTGGGTGGCCTCGATAGCGGCGTCACCGGCCGCGAACGTCAGGCGGACGACGCCGTCCTGAACGCGCTCCGTTCCGAGGAGTTTGATCGCGCCGACGTCGCCGGTCCGGGAGACGTGGGTTCCGCCGCAGGCCTGGGTGTCAGCACCCGCGTGGATGAGCCGGATCTGCTCGCCTTCGGGGATGCCGCCCTGGTAGATGTCGAACCCGTAGTCGGCCTCTGCCTCGTTGCGGTCGACCCACTCCTGGGTGACCGGAACGTTGTCCATGACGAGCTCGTTTGCGACCGCTTCGATCTCCGTGACCTGCTCGCGGTCGACCGACTGGTAGTGGGTGACGTCGAGGCGGGCGCTGTCTTCGCTCTTCTGGGCGCCGGCCTGCCGGAGGTGGTCGCCCAGCACCTGCCGGGCCGCGTCGCCGACGACGTGCGTCGCGGTGTGGTGGCGCATGTGTCGCCGTCGGCGCTGCCCGTCGACCGTGCCGCGGACGAACTCGCCTTTCCCCGGGTTGTCGTCGGCCCGGTGGACGATCACGTCGCCGACCCGCTGGACGTCCGCGACCTCCGCCGTCACGTCGTCGGTCGAGAGCCACCCGTGGTCGGCCGGCTGTCCGCCGCCTTCCGGGTAGAACATCGTCTGATCGAGGACGACGTCGTAGCCGTCCTCGCGCTCGAAGACGTCCAGCACAACCGCCTCGAACTCCAGGCGCTGCTGGTCGTCGTAGTACATCCGGTCGGTCGCCGGCAGTTCGGCGAACCGCTCGGTGTACTCGATGCTTGGCTCCGCGGTCTCGGCCTCCTCGGTCCCGT
>PXSQ01000089.1 GCA_003022725.1 Halobacteriales archaeon SW_7_65_23
AACTCTGTGTCACATCGTGACACTCTCCTGGCTGTATTCGCACGGGTGAACGGCTGAACGTGACGCGTGACTCCACGAAATTACGTCCGACAGTATGAGAAGTCATGGTCGCTGGAAGACACAGCGCCGATCCGAAGACATTTGCCTCTGAATCCATGAGCCGCGGATATGACCTCCGGCACAAGCACGCGTAGGCGCCTGCTCCAGGCAACTGGGGCGCTCACCCTCTCGGCGCTCGCTGGCTGTATCTCGGGCCTGGGCGGGGGGGATGACGCACAGTCGCCCACGCCGGATCTGAGCGAGTACGCGGCCAACCGGTTCCCGTTCGACGTAACTGTCGAGCACGACACGGCCGACTGGGAACAGTACGACCCCGACTGGGAGGCGCCGGAAACCGCACCCGAACCCGGCGGCTACGAGTTCGAGGTGCTCGCCGAGAACCTCGCGATCGGGTGGGATATGGCGTTCGCGCCGAACGGCGAGCTGTTCGTCACCGAACGCACCGGCCGGATTGTGACCGTCGGCGAGGGCGAGTACGAGGCAGTCGCCGAACCCGACTCGGTCGTCGACGCGGAGGCGCTCGACCCGGGCTCCCAGGAGGACAGCTGGTACGTCGAGGGCGGCGAAGGCGGACTACTCGGCATCGCCGTCCATCCGAACTACCCGGACGCGCCGCTGGTGTACACCTACTTCACGACCGAGGTGGACGGCGACCGCCGCAACCGCGTCGTGGCGTTCGACGCGACTGCCGACGACCCTGCCGAGGAATCCTGGCCGATTGTCGAGGGCATCCCGGGGGGTACGTACCACAACGGCGGCCGCATCACCTTCGGGCCGGCGAACTACCTCCGGGTCGCGACTGGGGACGGGGATCCGGGGATCGAGAACCCCGAGAAGATCGCGGATCCGGGCGAACTCGGCGGCAAGATCCTGCGCGTGAACCCGGACGGGACCGCACCCGAGAGCAACCCCGACATCGGCGACGACGCCGACCCGCGGGTGTTCACCTACGGCCACCGGAACCCGCAGGGGATCTCGTTCCTGCCGGATGGAACACCGGTCATCACTGAACACGGGCCCGGCGGCGGCGACGAGGTGAACGTCCTCCGGCCCGGCGGCAACTACGGCTGGCCCGAAGCGCGCAACAGCGGCGAGTTCGATAGCTACGATGGGACCGACTATCAGCGGCCCGTCGCCGAGGCGCCGTCCTGGGCGCCCTCGGGCAGTTGCTTCTACACCGGTGACACGGTTCCCTCGCTCCGGAACCGCCTGCTCGTGGGCGGCCTCATCAGCCAGCAACTCCTCGCAGTCACGATCACACGCGACGGGTCGCGGCTCTCCAGTGATCACGAGGCCGTCCACGATGCGGGCTGGATGGACGAGGAGTATCACGCCGCGAGTACCGGGCTGCTGGAAAACGAACTCGGGCGGGTTCGCCACGTCGAGCAGGGACCGAACGGCGACCTCTACGCCGTCACCTCGAACCGCGACGGCCGGGCGGAGGGCGGGTTCCCGACCGAGCGCGACGACATGCTCGTCCGGCTGCACCCCGCATGAACCTCGCCGACGCGGCGCCGATTCCTGCGGCGGCTCATACTGGTGGCTGTACGTACGTGAAAACTCGAACTGAGAATCCAGGCGGAACGGGTCCGTATCCTCAGATAGACAGCCAGACGTGAGTCCGTACAGTGCCAGGACAGTCCATCGGCTATATCATGCCCTGAACAACGGGATTTGGGTCGGCATGGCGTAACTGAATCACGTCTGGCTGTATATTCCGTCACAGTCCGCTACCACTCGAGCGCGGGATTGAGCACGTACGCGTCGCCGGCGTCGTTCTCCCGGACGTACACGACGAGGGTGAGCATCCGCTCGTCGCCGGGCGCCAGTTCGAACGACTCGCCGAGGAAGTTGAGTGTGGCGTTCTCGAAGCCCTCCAGTGGCAGGTCGGGCGCATCCGCCTGGAGCTCGTAATCCAGAACTTCGAACGAGACTGTGCCGCTCTCGTAGGTCCCCGGTGCCGGTCGCATCTTGTACACCGAGTCCTTGCCGTCGACGAGCGCCTCGTCGTGCAGGTCGAACCCGCCGGCGACCGGCGGCTCGCTGGTCTGGCCCTCGCTCGTCGTGAGCGTGAGGGCGTCGTACCGGACCGCCAGTGACTCGAACTGCTCCCAGACCGCGTTGCCCGCTTTCGGAACCCTTGTCGCCAGGGTGATGTTCATCTGCTTCTGGTTTGTGCTGCCCGACTCCCCGGTGGTCGTCTTCGATCCGCTGCCGCCGAACGCCCCCAGAATCTTCTCAATGATACCCATGGGACTTCATGCTTGGGATCACACTTAAAACCGCTCGTTACGTACGGTCACTCATACTGGTGGCTATAATTCTTTTACTCACCAGTCTCTGCTATCTGCGGAGACAGATGTGTGATCCCGCGACAGGTCTAAGAGGGAGCACGGACACAGCCGGCGTATGAGCGAACCCGAGTTCGTCCAGAAAGCCGATCCGGAGGAGGTGTTCGCGGCGCTGTCTGACGACACGCGAGTCGCCATCCTCCGGGCGCTGTGGGACGCCGAGGGCGACATACTCCCGTTCTCGGCACTCCGCGAGGCGGTCGGAATCCGCGACTCCGGGCAGTTCAACTACCACCTGGGAAAACTCGTCGGGCAGTTCGTGAGACAGACCGACGACGGCTACAAACTCACGCGGGCGGGCATGCAGATCAACGGCGCCATCGAGGCCGGCGCGTACACGATGGAGGCGTCGCTCGAGCCCATCGAGCTGGACAGCCCGTGCCCGACCTGCGACAGTGACCGGACGCTGCACTACGAGGACGACACCGTCCGCGTCGAGTGTGCATCCTGTACGGCGAGTGCACGGTTCGGCGTCCCGCCGAACGTCCTCGCCGGCCACGACCGGGACACGATCCCGTCGGTCGCCGGACGCTACATGCAGTCGACGTTCGAGCGCATCACGGACGGGTTCTGTTCGTTCTGTGACGGCGCTGTCGACCCGACGGTCGGCCCGATGGACGAGTTCATCGAGGCGCCCGAGGAACTGCCCGACGACGTCCCCGACGAGTTCCTCGAACGGGTGCAGAACCTCCCGTTCGTCCAGTACGACTGCGAGCAGTGTGGCGCGACCCCCAGCGGGAGCCTGCGGGCGGTGTTTCTCTCGCACCCGGCCGTCGTCTCGTTCCACTACGACCGCGGGATCGACGTCCGCAACCTGTCAATCTGGGACGTGGCGGGCTTCGATCCGGAGTCCGAAACGATCTGCCAGCGGGAGCCGTTCCGCGCCAGCGCGACGTTCACAGTCGACGATGACTCCCTCACGCTCGTCGTCGACGACCACCTGGACGTGGTCGAGATCGAACGAGATCGAAACGCTTAAATTCACGGCGCGCGAAGTTGTAAGTGAAGAGTAAAGTTAATCTTTTTCATAAGTTTTATTGTGGTGTCTCCAGTAGCATCTACTCCCCCAGCAGAGGGCGCTGGGCGTTGGCTGCTGGGTGAATCGCACCACGAGTGACAACCACGCGACACCAGGACTATATGGATCACGAACACATCGGACATCCGATAGCTGGTGACGAACCGATCACCGACCCAACATCGTATCGCGACCACAACGAGGTCGAGTCCCGCGACGAGCGCAACGATCACGACGGCCCCGAGCACTGCGGAACAGGCACCGAGGGACGGGCGATCGTCGACGTCCGCGACGAGGACGGCGAACACCTCCTGCTCGTCCACGACGAGGTCGGCGTCGCGATCATGCCCAACGAGACTGTCGAACCCGGCGAAGACTGGGCGACGGTCGCCCGAGAGGCCGCGGCAGGCTACACCGGCGTCGAGATCGAACTGGAGGCGATCCTGAGCGTCGGGACGGTCGAACACACCGTCCCGGAGCAGGACGACCCCCAGATGACGACCGCCCGGGCCGTCTTCCGCGGCTCGCCGGTCGGCGGCGAGGTCGACGAGTGCAAGCGGGCAGCCGACAAGGGCAGCGACGAGTGGCGCGTGGAGTGGTGCTCGGAACTCCCCGACGGCATCTCGGCGCCCGACGGCGGCCCGAAGCGCGACCTGGACCTCGTGCTGGGGTGACGACGGCCGGGCGACGACGGACCGCGGCCACTTCCCGACGAGCTGGCTGTCACGATCACGGAGCGGCGGAGACAACTGCGACTTGCGGACCGACACACCCATGCTACTGCTCTCACACTCGGCTTCCTCACAGGACGCACAGCACGCGGACGACACCTCCGAAAAACAGGCCGGAGCCGATCAGTCGTCGGAGACCAGCGAAGACAGTCTGACAATCGAAGCGCCGGCGCAGAGCCGGCCGGACGAGGCGATCGACGGCCCAGTCTGTTTCATCTCGGGCGGCGAGGACCCGATCTGGCCGGCCAGCCGCCTCGCCGAACTCGGGATCGACCGGCTGGACGGGGCGAACTTCGACCACGCGTACGAGCACCGACGCTACGACGACGCCGGCCACTTCATCACGCCGCCGTACCTGCCGAAGTCCGCCGACCTCTTCGGCGGTCCGGCCGCCGCGATAGCTCGTGCTGACGCCGACGCCTGGCCGGCAGTGCTGGACTGTCTCGATCGCGGGCTCCGGGGCTGAGGCGTCCCTGGCGGGGTCCCGGCTCGGCCCTGCGACAGCTCGCTCACCCGCCGGGGTCGACTTCCTCGGTCTGTAAAAGCACGACTGCGAGGACGGCGACGACGAGCGCGCCGACGGGGATCGGAACCCCGGTGCTGTCGCGGGCGGTGAGATAGAGCGCGGACGCACCGACGGTGCCGACGGCGCCGACGCCGAGCAGCCCGCCCATGAGCTGGACCTCGCTGACGGGCAGTTTCTCAGCGACCTCTTGTTCCCGGAAGTACAGGGCGAGGCTGAGGGCGAAGGCGACGGCGAACGCGAGCGCCGCGAGTGCCCAGAGGAGGCTCGCCTGGCCCATCATGCCGTCGTGAAACGTGACCGCCGACGTGGGCAGCATCGCGTAGACGTTGCCGAACAGCTGGGTGCCGCCGTAGGTGATGTCGAGCGGTTCCATCGCCTCGGTCACGTCGCCGTTGATCTCGAACACCCACGGCCGGCGAAACTGGACCTCGAACAGTGCAAAGCGGAAGAAATAGACGCTGGCCTGACCGTCCGGCGGCGCGTTCGGCTGGTAGGCGACGTTCCAGGGGAGCAACACGGCGATCCACGCCGACAGGACTGCCAGTTCACTCGCGTACTCCGAGCGGACCCACATACCCTCCGAGTGGACGGACGCCGAATAAAAGCTGTCGCTCCGGACGCAGATGCGAGCCCCCGAATGCCGTCAATCGAGCTGTTCGGCGGCGTCCCGCTCGACGAGCAGGCGGGCGTTGGTGGCCGGCAGCGTCACCACGTCGTTCGGCCCGAGGTCGTAGTCGCGGTCGTCCGAGCCGACGAACGTATCGACGTCTTCGGTGACCCGGACCGTCTCGCGCTCGATGGACGGCGACGCCTCCGTTCCCGCTCGGGCAGCCGCAGCGCCGATGCCGCCGTCCTTCCGGACCGGCCGTTCGCCCGCGGGCTGGTCGCCCGTAGCGGCAGGCTCTGGCTGCGGTGCATCGTCCCCGGCGGAACCAGCAGCCGGGTCGGAGCTCCCGGACCCGCCGGCGCCCGCCGGCGCCTCTCCGGCCGGTTCCCCGTGTTCGGGCGGCGGGGGCTGGTGGCCGGGCCCCTCGCTTGACTCGCGCTCGCGAGTGTCGTCGACCCCCGCGTCGCCGCCCCCTGCGTCGCCGCCCATGACGTCGGCCGCGGAGATGTCCGCGTCGACCCCACCGACATCGTGGTCGGCCGGCGAGGCACTGGCGTCGGCCGTCCCGGCATCGGCCGCTCGGTCGGGCTCTGTCCCGGCCGCGTCGCGGTCGGTCGCCGGCGACGGCGTCTCGATCGCCGCTCCGGGGCCGTCTTCGCCGGCGAGGACGGCGAGGACGCGCTCGCGGTTGTTCTTAATGTCCTCGACGAGGCTGTCGAACAGCGCCTGTTCCTCGGCGGTCATGCCGTCGACCTCCGCGGGGAGGTCCGCCGCGGCGAAGGAGGCTGCCTTGACGATCTTGCCGACGCGCTTCTCGTAGATCGCCTCGACGGTCTGCTCGGCGGTGTCGATCTCGTCGCTGAGCTGGCTCACTTCGGGCGCGTCGAAGGGGTCGTCCGCGCGCTCGGCGGCGCGCTCGCGCTCGTCGCGGAGCTGCTGGATGAACGAGCCCGCGTCCGCGTAAAACGACTCCCGCAGCTGCTGGAGCTTGTCGGTCTGGCGCTCGCGGTCGCGCACGGACTGCAGTTCGTCCAGATTCATTCTTTCCCCTTCTCGGCGTGCCCCCTGGCCATCAGGAAGATACCCAGGTGCTCCGGAACGGTATGGACGCCCTCCTCCAGTGTAAAACTATCGCCGCCGAGTTCGACCGTCTCGCCGTCTGTCAGTTCGATCGCGATGTCGTGGCTCCGAAACGTCTCCGGCACGGCGTCGACCAGCGGGTCGAAGTCCTCAAGTTCGTCCCGCGGAATCGGCCTGACCGCCAGCCCGCTCCCGCCGTGGAGGCTGCCCGGCAGCCGGATCAGCCGGTTGGTGTCCGTCGACACCGGCTCGTCGATCGGCGCGTTCGCCTCCGCGACGACCGCGGGCGCGAACTGCTGCGCGAGGTTCTCGAAGACGTTGTGCGCCGAGAGGTTCCCGCGCTCGATCTCGACGAAGCGGTTCTGCGTGAACCTGTACGCCGTCTTTGCTTTCTTTTCGCCGATCCCCTCGTACTCCTGGAGCCGCGCGACCGCCGCTTCCTCGTCCATGTCGCGGATCTCACCCATCAGCGTGAGCAGTTCGCCGTGGATGCGCCCGCCCCACCCGCCTTCAGTGGGCAGGTACCGGTTGTTCGCCGGGCTCTCACGCCCGACGGTGCCGCCGACGGTTTCCTCCTCGACCAGCGCCTCGAACTCCAGGCCGATCCCCCGGACGTAGTCGACGATCTCGCGCCGCGCGTCCCGCTCGAGGTGCTGGATATTCCCGTCGCGGACGTGGACGTGGTAGCCGCGGCTCCCCGAGAACACGACCGTCAGGTCCTCGAAGGCGAAGTCGTCCTCCAGGAACTCCAGCAGCCGGCGGAGAGCGTCCTTGCAGGCCGCGAGCATCTCGGCGTAGCTGTCGTCGGGGTTCGTCGAGGGGAGATGATCCGCGTCGAGGTCGAAGATCAGGTCCGATCGCCGCCAGCCTTTCTCCTCCATCGTGCTCGCGCTGGGGTCCTCGTACCGTCCCGCGGAGAAGTAGACGTGTTTCGGTCGCTCGCGCGCCAGAAAGTCGTCGATGTCTCCCAAATCCAGCATCGAGTTGTGGCGGACGTACGTCTCGCCCGGCCCCTCAGTCCAGGGGACGTACCCCCACTCGCGCTGGTCGGCGTCCGGCGGGGGATCGATCGCCTGGCGGCGATAGTAATCGCTGAAGCGCCCCCGCAGATACGCCAGCGTCCGCTCGTGCACGCTCCCTCATTGCTCAGGTGTCACAATAGGGTTTGCGCTCTCGGGAACGACGGCGTTCAGAACAACCACAGTCACTGGGGACACCAGAGAACACCTCGAGGCGCTCGCTCCGTGCGGTTCCGCCCGCCTGCTCCACTGAGCAAACGAGCCACCACCAGTCAATCGACCTCCGGATTTAAATACGATCACGGGACCAGCCCCCGTGTGCGCTGAGAACAGCCGCGGCGCGGCACGCGGGAGTGTGGCACACCGCGTCGCGGGGCGACCGTGCCACCTGTTCGCCTCTACGGAGCGACAGCCTTCTTAGCTGTCTCCCCCTACGAGTCGGCATGCGCGTGGTTCGCGGCCGGGCGGCGACGCCGGAGACGGACAGACAGCGGACGCGCGACCTCGTCGATCACACGGCCGAAACCGGCGAGCGAACGCTGCGGGTCTGGACGCCGCCGCCCCACGTCGCGTTCGGCCGGCGCGACGCGAACCGCGACGGGTACGAGCGCGCCCGGGAACTTGCTGCACAGGAGTACCCGGTGATCGAGCGCACCGTCGGCGGCCGCGCCGTCGTCTTCACCGGCAACACCGTCGCGTTCGTCGCGACGACGCCAGTCGCGGACTCACGGACCGGCATCCAGGAACGCTACGAGGACGCGACGGCCACGATGCTGGACGCGCTCGCGGAACTCGGCGTCGACGCCGAGCCCGGGGAGCCCGACGGGGCGTTCTGTCCGGGGACCCACTCGCTGTCGGCCGACGGCAAGATCGTCGGGCTCGCCCAGCGGGTGCACCGCTACGCTGCTGCCGTCTCGGGGATCGTCGTCGTGCGCGACCACGGCTCGATCGCTGGGGTGCTCGAGCCGGTCTACGGGGCGCTGGCGGTCCCGTTCGATCCCGACGCCGTCGGTAGCATCGCCCGGGCCGGCGGTCCCGTCGATCCGGTCGCAGTGTGCCGGACCATCGAGCGGACGCTGCGCGACGGGCGCGAGGCGACGGTCGAAGAGGTCCGGGACACTTAGGGTGCCCCAGCGTCAGACGGTAGGTATGCTCATCCGGAACGCGACGCTCGCGGACGGTCGCACGCGCGACGTCCGCGTGAGCGGGGAGACGATCGACGCCGTCGCCCCCGAGCTCGACGCGACCGACGCCGACCGCGTCGTCGACGCGACCGGCAAGCGGCTCCTGCCGGGGATGATCGACGCGCACGTTCACTTCCGCCAGCCCGGCTTCAACCACAAGGAGACCTGGGAAACCGGCTCCAGAAGCGCCGCCGCGGGCGGCGTGACGACTGTCGTCGACCAGCCGAACACCGATCCGCCGACGATCGACAGCGCGACGTTCCGCCAGAAGCTGGAATACGCCGCGCAGTCGATCGTCGACTTCGGGATCAACGGCGGCGTGACGGCGGACTGGCGCCCGGACACGCTGCTGGAGGAGCCGCTGTTCGCGCTCGGCGAGGTGTTTCTCGCCGACTCGACCGGCGAGATGGGGATCGAGGAGCGGCTGTTCGTCGACGCGATCGACGGCGCCGCCGCACACGGCGTGCCGGTGACGGTCCACGCCGAGGACGCGTCGCTGTTCAACCTGAGCGCCAAGGAGCGCGACGACTCCGACGCCTGGAGCGCCTACCGGGCCGCGCGGGCCGAGGTCGCCGCGATCGAGCGGGCGTGTGCGATCGCCGCCGACCGGAACGTCGGGATCCACATTGCCCACACCAGCACGCCGGAGGGGATCGACGCCGCCGCGGAGGCGGGGATGACCTGCGAGGTCACCCCCCACCACGTGCTGCTCTCCCGGAGCGACATCACGGAGCTGGGGACGTTCGGTCAGATGAACCCGCCGTTGCGCCGCGAGAAGCGCAGACAGCGCGTCTACGAGCGTGTCGTCGACGGGCCGGTCGACATGATCGCGACCGACCACGCCCCTCACACGCGCGAGGAGAAAGACACGGACGTCTGGAGCGCGCCGAGCGGCGTCCCCGGCGTCGAGACGGCGTTGCCGCTGCTGCTCGCCGAAGCGCGCCGCGGCCCCCTGACCTTCGAGCGGATCCGGGACCTGACGGCCGCGAATCCCGCCGAGATCTTCGGCCTCCCGAACCGGGGGACCGTAGCCGAGGGGAACCACGCGGACCTCGTGCTGGTCGATCCCGGAACGACGGAGCCGATCCGCGGGTCGGAGCTGCACACCAAGTGCGACTGGACGCCGTTCGAGGGGCGGCCCGGTGTCTTCCCCAAGTTGACGATGGTCCGCGGGGAGATCATCTACGAGCGGGACGCCGACGAGCCGTTCGCCGACCACCGCGGCGAAAACGTCCGCGAGCAGTCCGTCAAACCGGCGGAACAGGCCGACGACGGAACCCGAAACGGGAACGGCTGACTGGTGAGGTAGGTCGGAACGGCCTTCATAGTGATTGCTGTGACTCTTTACCGCCGGGGAGTCACAGTTCCTGGAGTTCAGCCCGCGAACCGCCCGTTCACGTGACGTGGTCACGAAAACAATCACAGCAATCACTATCATACGGTCGTGCGTGATTATTTTCAGCACCGGGTCCCAATATCGGCGGTTTCGCGGTCTGAAACGCCCAATGCGTGACTCTATAGCGGTAAAGAGTCACTGGCGTAGCGCCACGCTGTGCTCGCGCACCTCGCGCATGACCTCCGAGATGCGGTCCTCCGCCTCGAGTTCGTCCTCGACGGCGAGGTCGACCCCTTCGACCTCCAGGAGGAACTTCGCCACCTCCGTCGCCTCGTACATCACGTCGTCAAGCTCCTCGGCAGTGAAGAAGTCACACATCGCCCCGTAGAGGAACGTCGCACCGGCCTTGCGGACCTTCTCCTCGAACGAGGCGCGGGCCTGGTTGACCGCCTGCGGCGAGTAGGTGTCGGTCATGAACGGAACGAGATGTGGCAGGTTCTCGCCGATCTTGGTCATCTCGACGCCCGTCTCGGTCCGGAAGTCCGCACAGAGGCGGGCGATCGCCCACTCCCGGGCGGTGATGTACGTCCGCTCGCGGAGGAAGTCGTTCGCGCGGTCGTACGTGCTCCCGTCGATCTTCGTGAACTTGTCGTAGGAGCGGACGTCGGCCGGGATCGTCGGTTCGTCCGGTCCGTCAGTCGCTTCGTCGGCGTCGGCCGTCGGATCGGTGCCGTCGTCGTCCGCGGGAGCGGCACCGTCCCCCGCAGTCGCCCGGTCGTCGCCGGAAGGCTCCTCGTCCATACGCCGGTGAAGGGCCCGCGGCCGAAAAAAGGGTGTCGACGGTTCGCGGCCGCGAGGGGGTGTCGTCGCGTTTTTGTACGCGGCGCCTCTCGGAAGACACATGCGTGTACTCGTCGGCGTCGACGGCACCGATCACGGCATGCACGCGCTCGACCGGACGATCGAGCGCGCGCAGGAAGCCGGTGACGAGGTGACTGTCGCCGTCTACACGGCCGACGACAGCTCGCTCGACGACGTCGAGGCGAGCGTCCGCGATCGACTGGAGACCGCGTCGTTTGAGGCGGGCGTCGAGCGGATCACCGAGGATCCGGGGAGTCGCCTGATCGAACTGGCCGAGGACGGCGGCTACGATCGCATCGCCCTGCCGGGCGGGCAGCGGAGCCCGCTCGGGAAGATCCAGCTCGGGGGCGTCCTCGAGTTCGTCCTGTTGAACGCCCGAACGACGGTGACGCTGGTACGATGAGCCCCGAGTTCCCCGAGGAGCCGGTCGACGGCTTCCCGACGCCGCCGCGGACGATCACCGACAGGGAGGGACGCGAGATCGACCTGACGGAGGCGGACGCGACGGATCTCGAGTCCCTCGTCGAGATGTACCTGGCGTTCGACCCGAAAGACAGAGCCCAGGGCATCCCCCCGACCGGCGAGGACGCGATCAGGGAGTGGCTGGAGCTGCTAGCGGCGGAGGACTCGCTGCACGTCGTCGCGTACCACGACGACGACGCGGTCGGGCACGTGATGCTGGTCGCCGACCGCGAGGAGAGGTACGAGCTCGCGATCTTCGTCCTCCAGCCCTACCAGGGGGCACACATCGGGACCGAACTCGTGCGGACGGGGCTGGGGCTCGCACAGGCGCGGGGGATCGAGTTCGTCTGGCTCTCCGTCGAGCGGTGGAACGAAGCCGCGGTCGCCCTCTACGAGAAGATCGGCTTCGAGACTACGGGTTCGGCGAGTTTCGAGATGGAGATGGCGCTCCGGCTAGAGCAGTAGGAATCAGACCGACAGCACTGGCTGGCTTGCGTACTCGAGGACGTGCAGCGCCGCCTTCCCGAGCACCTCGTCCCGAGTGCCGCTGGCCGAGACGCGCGGCACGACGAGGAAGTCCGCCTCCAGTTCCTCGGCGGCGTCGAGGACGACGCTGCCGGGCGTCTGGCCGAGGCGGTTCGGCGAGAAGCCGACCGCGCCCGAATGGGAGAGTGCGACTGTCTCCGGGAGTCGCTCGCGGACCCGGCCGGTCACCGCGCGCTGCTGGTCGGCGACCGTCTCGGCCGACACGTCGCCGGCCTCGACGCCACGCATCACCCGCTGGTCGAGAATGTGCAGGAGGTGCAGGTCCGCGTCGTAGCGTTCGGCGATCGCGATCGCGTACTCGGCGGCGTCGACCGCCTCGTCGCTGCTGTCGACCGCGGCCAGGACGAGTTCGATGTCGGCGTCCATCGACAGCCAGTTCGGCCGGTGCCGGCAAAAAGCCGCCGATCCCCGCTGCCGGGACCGGGTCGGGATCGGGTGTGCTCGCGGCGGGGAAAACCACGCGGCTTTTACTGCGGCCGCGAGTAGCAGTGGTATGTTCGAGACGGTGGTCATCGCGACAGACGGGTCAGACAGCGCGAAACGGGGCGTCCGAACGGCGCTGGATCTGGCCGACCGCTTCGACGCGACCGTCCACACGCTGTACGTCGTCGACGCCGGCGAGATCCGGGGGACGCCCGAGGCCGTCCAGGAGGAGGTGCGCGAGGCGATGCGCACGGCCGGCAACGAGGCGCTGTCGTTCGTGCGCGACGAGTGCGGGCACGACCTCGAGACCGCCGTCAGGGAGGGCAAGCCGGCGACCCAGATCGTCGAGTACGCCGAGGAGGTCGACGCGGACGTGATCGCGCTGGGCACCCGGGGCCGCCACGGCGAACACGCGTTCCTGCTGGGCAGCGTCGCCGAGTCCGTCGTCCGCCGGGCGCCGATGCCCGTCCTGACGGTTCGCCAGCTCGGCGGCGACGAATCGGCCGCCTGAGGCCGCCAGCTCGGGTGCGACGACGATAGTCACGTGACGACGCACGGCGGCACGGATCGGGTCCTTCTTTGCGCTCGACCCCCAGCGTGCGGTATGGAAGACTGGCTCATCGACGACGAGCGGCTCTCGATCGGGCGCAAGTCGGTGCTCCCGGGCGAGGGGTTTTTCAGGCCGGACTCGGTCGAGGCCGAGCAGGCCGAGCGCGAGGCCGCCGAGACGCTCGCCGACGCGGAGGTCGTTGTCGTGGCCGACGCCGACGCCGACGGCCTCGCCTGCACGGCGCTGATCCGCACCGCCCGCGGCGCCGGCGAACTGCTGCCGGCCAGCCCCCACGAGATCCGCGAGGCGCTCGCCTGGGTCGGCGAGTACGCACCGCCCGACGCCGCGCTGTACGTCTGTGATCTGTGCCCCGACCACGAGAGCGACATCGAGCACCTCGACGCGGTCGTCGACCGCGTCGCCGACGTCACCTGGTTCGACCACCACCAGTGGGACGACGAGCTGGCGGCTGCCATCGAGGCGGCGGGCGTCGACCTCGTGGTCGGCGAGTCCGGCGAGGTCTGTACCGCCGACATCGCGCTCGCGGAACTGGACTACGAGTTCCCCGAGCGGTTCGTCGACCTCGCTGCCGCCACCCGCGACCACGACCTCTGGATCCGCGAGGACGAGCGCTCGGATGACATCGCCGACTTCGCGTACTGGGCCGAACCCGAGGAGTACGTCGCCACCGTCATGGAGCACGGGGCGAACCTCCCGCGGGAAGTCGAAGAGATGCTCGCCGAGCGCCGCGTCGAGAAGGAGGCGCTGATCGAGACGGCCATCGAGCGGGCGGAACTCCGCGAGGTCGGTCCCTGGACGGTCGGGGTCACCTACGGCCGCTGCTCGCAGAACGAGGTCGCCGAAGCGCTCCGCGAGCAGGGCGCCGACGCCGCCGTGATCGTCAAGCCCTCCGGCCCTGCCTCCCTCCGGGGCACCGAGAACTTCGAGCGCTGTCACGAGGTCGCCGCGCAGGTCAACGGCGGCGGCCACCCGAAGGCCGCCGGCTGCAAGCCCGACATTTACGACGACATGCTCGACTACGCCCACCACTGGTCGACCCGCGGCGCCGTCGCCAAGCAGGCGATCATCGACGCGTTCCGGCGGCTAGAGGTCGAGAACGAGGGAGAAGTCGAAGCGGACGACAAATAGCACCCGCGAGCGGAGCGAGCGGCTTTTTCACCCACGTTTTTCGACGAGTGGTGCCCGCAGCGTGAGCGAGGACACCCGAGGGGAAAAAGGTGGACTCGGTCGACCCGCGGCGCCGTCGCGAAGCAGGCGATCATCGACGCATTCCGGCGGTTAGAGATCGAGGACGATATTGAAGACGAAGTCAGTGACGCCGAGGAAGACGGCGCTGCAGAAGCCGAGGAGTAACAATCGCGAGCAACGTTTCCACTCCTCTTTCACCGTCCACGCAGGCGCGCGCTGGCGAGCGGGTCGAGCACTGCGAGACCCGCGAGCGCCCACTCAAGTTCTCGCACTGGCTATCAATCCAGATCCAAAACAACCAGCAGAAACAGCCGCTCACCCAGCCACAACCCACTCACTCACTCGCAACCCACTTCTCCGAGTAGCTCTCCCCACACGCACACGACACGTAGCCGTGGATCACCGGCCCCTCGGCGTACAGGCCACCAGCCTCCTCGTTCTGTTCCTCGGCGAACGCGAACACGAACCGCGCCCGGTGCTCCCCCCCGGTCTCCCCCTCACCAGCGGGACACGTCCCGCCGGCACAGTCCCGGTCGACCTCGCCGTCGGTATCCATCGCCTTCCGTGCGAACCCCATCGGGTCGATGCCGGTCGCCCGCTGGAACACGCCGCGGGCCTGTTCGCCGTCGAGCACGAGCACGATGCCGTCTTCGACGCGCTCGCCGTACTCCGTCAGTGCCTCGATGTCCGAGACGGCGTCCTCGTGGAGGTAGATGTGGACGTCCTCCGGGCGCTCACCGGCCAGGAACTCCTCGCGTGCCGTCGCCATACCCGCCGTTCGCGCGGGCCGTGGAAAAGCACACCGAAACCGCCCGCCGCCGGAGTCGGCGGAGCCGCGAGACGGCGCCGGCGAGTGCTCAGATCGCCAGGAAGACGTTGATCAGTCCGCGCTGGCAGGGGACTCGTCAGTGGGCGTCTCGTCGACAAGGGGGTAGTCGATCTGCATCTCGATCCGGTCGAACGGGACGACAGGTTGCATCGCCCCGCCGCGGCCACCTTCCTCGAAGTCAAGGATGCCCAGAACCTCTAACTGCTTCAGGTCGGAGTGAACATCTGAGACATCGCGGTCGACGAGGCGGGCGGCCTCGCGAATGCTCGTGGGGTCGTGTTCGGCGATCGCTCCGAGCAGGTCCAGGCGCAACGGCGTGAGAACGTCGACGAGGTCGTCGTAGGATCCGAACTGCAGGACCGCCTGCTGGTCGCTCTCGTCGAGGTCGCCAGCGTCGCCCGCCTGGACGAACTGCAGGGCGTCCTCGCGAAGCTGTTCTCGGTCACCGACGGTGATGTGGAGTGTCGTGGTCATGGGTGGTGTCGTAGTGTGGGTGGTCAGTAGGGACGGGGCGGGTCGCCGCCGACGGCGTCCCAGTACTCATCTGCGCTCGCCCAGAATTCCGCGAGGAGCGCTTCCATTCCGGGGAAATCAGTGTCGATGTCGCCCGCCGCAGTGTGGAGTTCGTGGCCTTTTGTGTCCTCGTGGGAGTTGTCGTAGCGAACCAGCGTTAGGTCTTCGAGGGTGCCTAGGTGGAGTCGGTACTTCCAGCCCGACGGATAGCTGTCGGTGTCCGTGACCTGCTGGAGCATCACGCTCTCCACGAAGCCGGCTTCGACGTGCGTGTACTGGAAGTTGAGCTCCCGGGCCATCCCTGCTTGTTGGTAACGGCCCCAACATCATAACTGTTGAGATATAGCCCAACATCACTCATCGGTTTTAATCCAACTCTACCGACCACTCACCGTCGAAGGATCCGGTCTGATTTAGAAAGTTCTCTCCAAATTCGCTATCGTCTTCCAATGATACCTGGAAATTACTCTCACCATCATGTGTCGCTTCACGAACTGGAAGGAGCAACGGGGCGATAGCGGTCCCGGTCATTACAGCGTCCGTTTCTCCCGGTTTGCGCTCTTGACGATCAGGTCGCCGGAGGCAGCCTCGAGGCGGAGCGAGCGGCCGTGGTCGCCGCCGACATCCTCGGCGACGATCGGGACGTCGTTCTCGGCGAGCGTCGCCCGGACCTGCTCGACGTTGCGGTCGCCGATCCCGGAACCGCCCTCCGAGAAGTCGAGCATGTCGCTGCCGCCCGCGATTTTCGCCTCGACCGTCGCGGGGTTGGCGCCGATCGCGCGCAGCTCGTCCAGCAGCACCTGGGTGCCGCTGTCGGCGAACTTCGCGGCCTTGCCCTCGTCCATCTCCTCGGCGACCGGGAGCATGACGTGAACCAGCCCGGCGGCGCCCGTCTCCGTGTCGTACAGCGTGACGCCGACACAGGAGCCCAGGCCGCTCGTGGTCAGCTCCGCGTCGTCGGCGGTCACCTCGTACTCGGCGATGCCCATCTTGACGCGTTCGGGCTCGGCTTCGGGCCCGTCGTCGGACTGGCTCCTATCGTAGACTTTCATGTCAGAAGATCTGTTCGGCGTCGGCCTCCAGTTGGTCGGCGCGGTCGACGACGAGTCCGTCGAGCGCCGCCCGCAGCTCCTGCTCGAACACCAGCACCGTCTCGCCCGCGAGCGCGCCCTCGAAGCCGAACTGGACGCCAGCGAACGCCGTACCGCGGAGCTCCTCGCCGACGTCCTCGCGGCCGACCAGCGAGATCCGCGTCACGTCGACCGTCGCCTCGATCCCCGTCAGCTGGGTCAGCGACCGCGTCGCTGCCTCGGTACCCTCGTGAGCGAGCTGGTTGAACGTGTCGAGCGACTGGACGTCGACTTTCATCGCTACGAGGGCACGACGTCCTGGATGGCTTCCATCACGCTGGGTTTCTGGAACGGTTTGGTGATGTACCCGTCGGTCGCTCGATCCCGTTCCGGATCGGCATCACGATATCCATCATCACCAGGTCGGGGTGCTCCTCTTTGAACACCTCGACCGCCTCCACGCCGTTCTCGACTTCCCCGATGATTGTGTGATCCTCCTCCAGAATCCCCCGCAGGAGGTTGCGCATGAACTCCGAGTCGTCAGCTATCAGTACTTCTGCCATGCCTACTACCGGATATTTCCGGAATCACCTAAATAAAATTGTCCCGTGATTATCGGCGTTGATACTCCCTTCGTGTTGCGGTGTCACAGTGATTGTCGAGATCGGCCTGTATCCGTCACCAGATATACACCCGAACCTGATTCACTCGTATGTGATCAGGCTGTACATCACAAACAGGAACCCGAAGGTAAACAGGGAACTCTTGACCAGCAGCAGTGACCGGGTACCCTGGAAGTCGGTGAGAAACGCGCTGATCATCGTCGCGGCTGCGCCTGCAACGGCCAGCGAGAACCCCACTGAGAGGTGGAGCATCGCTATCCGCTCGGTCTCGACGTACGCCCGGATCGCCATCCCCACCATCGTGAGCCCCGTGATGATGAACACCAGCGTCGTTCCCACATACAGGAGTTCGATGATTGCGGACACCAGTTGGGGCTTGTCGGCTACCCGTGTTAAATCCACCTTCGCAACTATCTCGGCTGATAATGAGAAAAAGGCTGCGAATCGACAGCTGTCGACGGGTGAGAGCCGGTGAAACCGGTCGCGTACGTGCGGTGAAAACTAGATAGTCGGGAGGGAAGGTCAGCCCTCCGAAAGTGTTCGCCAGGCTTCGTCCAGGGCGTTCGTCACCTTGGAGCGCTCCTCGATGTCGACCGCGAGCGCCTCGTCAAACTCGACGCAGACGGCGTCGACGTTCCGCCGGTAGACCTTGATGCGCCGCCGGTCGTCAGAGAGGACGTTGTCGTGGAGTTCCAGCAGGTCGTGCTCTGTCAGCTCGTCGATGCGCCGATAACAGGTCGCGATCGGAATACCGAGCTCGTCGCTCAGCTCCTGGGCCGACCGTGGCTCGTCGGTCGCGTCCAGAATCTCCGCGCTGTATTTGTTCCCCAGCGTCTGGAGTAGATCCACTGAAGACATTCGTTATCAAATTATAAATTACGAGAAGCATAAATCTACCGGGTTTCTGAGGGTATTTTTCAATTGTGAAAACTGGCTGTGAGAGTGGCTAAAACTCAGTTTTCACGGACTCTGCGTCGTATTTTCGAATCTAATAATGAGGTCTTATCAGAGAGGCGAATCTTCCTCGCTCATCATGGAGAAGGCGCTGGCGTTCTTGTGGACGGTGATCCCACCCTGGCGGATCTCCATCGGGAAGATGTCGGTGTCGATGTTTTTTTTGCGCATCTTCGCGACCCAGAGGTACCGGTTGACCCCTGATTCGGTCGGCGTCTGGAGCAGGAAGATGTTCCCGTCGGTGAGGAAGTTCTCCAGGCCGACCTCGGTCTCGGGGAAGACGGTCCCCTGTTCGTTGGTCATCAGCGTCGTGAGGTTGTTTTCGCTGAGGATGTCGGTGAACTTCAGCAGGTAGGTGCGCTGCTCGCGTTCGTTGTCGAAAAACAGCTGGAACATCGTCAGCGAGTCCAGCACCAGCTGCTCGTAGCTCTCGTTGTCGAGGTCACCGAGCAACAGCTCCAGCGAGGAACTGAAGTCGTTCTCCCGCAGGAGCTCCTGCTTGTCGTATACCTTGATGGTGCCGTCCTCGACGTGCTGGCCCCAGTTTTCCAGCCCGATCGATTCGGCTGCCTCCTGGAGATCATCGGCGTTCTCCTCGAACGAGAGGAAGATCCCCTTCTCGTCGTACAGTTCGACGCCGTTGTAGATGTACTGTAGCCCCAGGATCGTCTTGCCCGCACCCGGGTTGCCGCTGACCAGTGTCGTCGAGTTGCGCACGATGCCACCGTTGAGTATCTCGTCGAGACCGTCGATCCCTGTTTTCGTTAGTTCAACCATCGTTCGGGGGCGGAAGTTGTCTATACTCCTCCCCCCTCATAAAAAAGTCTTGCCAACGGAGGGGTCGAACGCCCCGGGTCTCATACTGGTGACTGTAACTCTTTTACTCACCAGTCTCTGCTATCTACGGAGACAGATCCTAATCCGCTGGGGCTCGGTGTCGGCGTCGATGTCGAAATCTGCCCTCCGGAGTATCACGATTGATTACGTAGGCAGAGTCTTTGTTGTGGCACTTGCCCCAGTACCGGTGAATGCAGCCGACCCGCTCCCGGCGCGGCGTCGCAACGGCCGGTGGTCGTGATGCAGGGTAACCCACGGGCGGTCGTCGCCGACGACTCGCATTTTATGCGGAGTGTCATCACCGACATCCTGTCGGCGGGCGGCATCGAGGTCGTCGGGGAAGCGCACAACGGGTGCGAGGCCGTCGAGCGGATCAAGAAGACGGCCGTCGAGAACGAGGTGCACTCGCCCGAGGAGCTGGAGACGATGGACGACTCGAGAATCTACGATCTGGTGTTTCACCCCGGGTTCTCGACGGCCGAGGAGGTGACCGACACCAGCGGCCGCGGCGTCGGGATGGACGTCGTCTACGACACCGTCACCCAGATGGACGGTTCGGTCGACGTCGACAGCACGCCCGGCCAGGGGACGACGGTGTCGCTGCGCCTGCCCGTGACGATGGCGATCGTGAAGGTGCTGTTGGTCCAGGTCGGCGAGGAAGAGTACGGCATCCCGATCAAGAACGTCGACGAGGAGGCCGAGCAGTTCGCGGTCCGCAAGGCCGTCAAGGAGAAGGTCAGCTTCGAGCAGCACGACCTCATCCGGGGCGATCCCAAGCGGGACTTCGATCTGGTGCTGTGCCGGAACCTGCTGATCTACATCGACGCCTCCTACAAGACGCCGATCTTCCGGACGATCCGCGGGTCGCTGCGCGACGGCGGCTACCTGATGATCGGGATGACCGAGACGCTGCCGACGGAGTGTCGCGACGAGTTCGAACCGGCGTACAAACAGCACCGCATCTACAGGCGTACCTGAACCTCCGCCGATGGAGTCTTTTGCAGATGGTATTTACACGCACACCGCTGTAGCGATGTAACCCCGGAGTACAGCGCCATCAGCACCTCGCTCTCGGCGTCGGACAGCTCCACGTCGGTGGTGTTTTTCTGCTCGCCTTTCCGGAGTAGCGACGCTAGCACGACGCCAGCGCGACACCGACGCCATTTTCACCCAGTAGCGGCAAGCGCCACGCGTGACAGCGGTCGACGACTGGGAGCGCGACCTCGCTGCCGCCGGCGAACTCACCCCCGAGCTAGTCGACCGGCTCATCGGCCTCCACGGCGACCGCGGCCAGCGTGCGATCGAGGCTGTCGGCGAGCGTCGCGTCAAGGAGTACCGCGACTTCACCGTCGTCGTCGGCCACGAGGACGAGTACGTCGTCGAGGAGGACGCCTGTACCTGCAAGGACGTCGAGTACAATCTGGATCCGAACGACCCCGAACAGCTGTGCTGGCACGCCATCGCCGTCCGGATCGCACGCGCCATCGACGAGACCGACGACCACGACATGTGGTACTCCGACGTCCGGGACTTCATGTAAACTACCCCGCCCTACTCGCTCCCTCCCGCCTTGCGGCGGTCGGTCACTCCTTGAGGGCGGGGCTTTACCGCAACGACATTGTGCCCCGCGACCCCATGCATGGACGCGGCCCGGCTTCCTTATACCGTCCACGGGCCGGGCAGCAGGTCGGAGTGGTTGCTGCGACCCGCGCTTACGGGACCCGTTCCGTGGATTGTCCCGCCGGTTTAATTCCCGGTGTTCTCGCGCTCTGCCCTCAATCGAGGGACGGGAGTCGAACCCGTTCGCGGTCGTCGTTCCCGAGTG
>PXSQ01000090.1 GCA_003022725.1 Halobacteriales archaeon SW_7_65_23
CATCACCATCTCAACCACTACGGAGATCTCCGAGGCCGACCACTTCCTCCACACCGAGACCGATACCGTGGACGTTCTCGCCGTGTGGGCGATGAACAACAAGGAGAACCCGCGGCAACGCTACATCGGCCAACTCTACACCGCCCTCGAAACCCACCCCGAACTGGTTGACGGGGAGACGGTCGTCGCCGTCTCGGACTTCGACTGCCCCATCGAGAGCCCGTCGGAGCGTGTTGATCGTTTCTTCGTCGTGTGCCGTGGCGGTGAGCAGGAAAAATCCGATTGCGTTGTCCTGTTGGATCGCTCGAGTGAGCGTCTGACAGAACCGGTAGACGGTCTCGCGGTCGACGTAGGTGAGGATGACCGACAGCGAGAGGACGCCGACTCTGATTCGCTCGGCGTCGGTCCGCTCGAACTCGTCGAACGCGTCCTTGAATCCGATGCCGATGTCGGTCAGATTCCGCGGCGTGTCGACGTTCTGTGTCACGACCGAGCCATCGGTGTCGGAGTTGAGTGTATCGGTTTGACAGTCGATGACGTGTAGGCTGTCGGTAACGGTCGACAGTTCCGCCCCTGCTGCCGCCGCGACGCGGTCAACCACAGTTCCGGCAGTGTCGTCAGTGGTAATGACGAGCCGCCGGTACTACTCTCGGTGTCGAATACGTTGTACGGGTCTGTCGTGGCAATATCGGTCATACTCGGTCTTCCGTTCCGCCAGGGTTCTCGTCGATTCGTTCGGCGATCTGCTCTGCGCGACCGATTTCACTCACGATGTCGTCTCGGTCGAGGGCAGCCGCGCTGTCCGCCCGCGCCGATTCCAGCTCCTCGAACCGGTCGAGCAGCTCCTGATACGCGCTGCTCGTGGCGAGTTCGGTCTCCGTCTTCTGTTTCTCGAGCATGGCGAGCTTCTCGGCGACGGCGTAGTGTTCCTGCAGGAGGGCGTCGTACTGCGCCCGGGCAGCCAGTCGCTCGACGGTCTCTTTGATCGTCGTCTCGTCGATGGCCTTCGAGACGTACGTGTCGAACGGCATCTCCGCGATGTCGAAGTCAGGCTCGACGGCAGTGACCATCGCGATCTGGCATTCGATGTCGCGGTCGCGGATCTCTCGGAGGAGGGATATCCGCGTCGATTTTCTCAAGCGCCCGCTCGCCGCTGTCCGCCGTCCGAAGGTCGTAGTCGGCCGCCAGCCACATCTCGTAGGTCTCCAGCAGCTTCTCGTTGTCGTCGACCGCCAGTACCACGGGTGTAGTAGTCGCTGTCATCAACAGGTTTCCATCGGGTCGTTATCTATACCTACCCCGCAGCACATAAATAAGGGACGAATGCGCCTGTGACCGGTTACGAACCTGGATCGCCTGCATCGCTGTCTGTTTTCGGGAGTTTCACCTCGAACACTGCGCCTCGCGGGTCGTTGTCCGTGATGGTCACCGAGCCACTATACCCGTCGACCAACTCATCGACGAAAAAGAGCCCGAAACCGGAGCCGATATCAGCTTCCTTGAGTCCGCGATTGCCACGCCTGAACACGACCTCCGTTTCATCGTCCGGGATTCCCGGGCCGTCGTCCGCGACTTCGAGCGACACGACGCGCTCGTGGTCCGTGACCGAGATTTCGACGGTCGGCGAATCCGTATCGTTGTGCTCGATGGCGTTCCGGATCAGGTTCGCGAGGACGGTTTCGAGCATCTCGTCCGCGCGGACAGACACTCCGTCGGGAACCGACAGCCGGATGGTGGCGTCCGGGTATGTCGACCGGGCGACGCGCACACGTTCTTTGATGAGCGGGCCGAGCGCGATGGCCTTGCAGTCCAGTTCGTCGGTCAACACTGTCAGTAGCGCCCGGAAGCGATCAATAAGCGAACTCACGTCATCGCTTTGGTTCACGACAGTGCGGGCGTAATCGGCCGCCTGTCCGTCGGTCGCGTCGACCAGTGCCTTCCCGCGTGCCTTAATGATCGTCATCGAGTTCTGGATGTCGTGGCGCAACAGGCTGTTGATGAATTCGAGCTGATCGTTCCGGTCGGCTAGTTGGTCCTCCCGGTCGACGCGCTGGACGACGGCGCGCGTGTTCGCGACGAGCAAGTCGAGCAGGTGTCGCTCTGTTGTCGAGACGGTCCCCGTCTCACGGGCGGTGACGAGATACGACTGGTCCGTCAGACGCCTGACGAGCGTGGTCGAGACGGGATAGCCACGGGTTTCGAGCGCCGCGTGCACGCCGTCGCCGTCGAACGCCGGGGTCGGGTCCCCGTCGCTGGCGACATCGGGGTCGGATTCACGGCTCGCCATCGTCGTCTCACTCGTCGAGAGGGTCGGCAACTCTGTGATACGGTCGCCCCCGTTCGCTACCATCGGCTGCTGGGGATGGTAGCCATTGGTCTCCCGGTCGTACGTCCAGATACCCACAACCGCGTCGTCGAACAGATTGAGTGTAATACGCTGGGCGACGTCCAGCACGTCGTCGACCGACCGTGCATCGAGGAGGTCCTCGGTTCCCTCGCCGAGGCGCTCGAACTGCCGTTTCCGCTGCTTCTGTGCGGTGATGTCAGTGAAGATGAGGAACCCGGAGGCACCGCTCTCGCCACCGGACGGCTCCCCCACCGGAACGTACGAGACGATGAAATCCCGTGTGTCGCTCCTGACGCCGACGCGAAGTTCGACTTGCACGGTCGGGTCGCCGATGACTTCGTCGAGCTGTTCGATGCCCGCGCTCTCGGTGCGGTCCTCGGTGGCCGGAGCCATCAGCTTCCGCAGCACGCCGATCACGGGGCGACCGACAAGCGGGTCGTCGTCCGGCGTGAAGATCATCTCGAAGGAAGCGTTCGTCTCGGTAACGACAGCCGAGTCATCCTCGAAGGTGATGGCGACGACCGCGTCGGAGGTGTTCTCGAACAGCGCGGCGACGCGGTCCCGCTCGACGGCACGGGCGGCACTTTCCATCCGGCTCCGAGCGTGGTACACCCCGGCGACGAACAGGACGAGAGCACCGATGACGACCCCATCGGCGGCGATGATGTAGGGTTTGACGTCGTTCTGGACGACCAACTGGAACCCGAGAACCCAGCCATAGATCAGTGCCACGACGGCGGTCCCGGCCATCGACCACTGGCCGACTAACTGTACGTACTGCTCCTCCCAGTCGTTCCGGAGCAGCCAGACGCTGAGCCCGATCAGTACCAGCGCCAGCGAGAGGAAGACCGAGTTTTCGAGGACAGTCGACAGCACTGCCTTCCCTCCAACAGCGACGTCCTGCCACATATCGAACAGCGGCACGAGAAAGAGCAGACCGCTGACGACGAGGAGGCCCAGGCTGTAATCAACCCGCTCGCGCAGAAACATAGCAGATGGATCTCCCGCGCGATGTAAAATGGTGACGACCTCGCACCCAGGCAGGTGCTACGATTTGTCGCCGTGGGGGCTGTCGGCCACGGGTAGCTTGATGCACACGTTGCTGCCGCCGGCCGCCGACTCTTCGAAGACGAGCTCGCCACCGTACCGGGTCACGACCCAGTGGACCACCCAGAGGCCGATGCCGCTCCCGTGTTTGAGAGATGTCTCCTCACCGGCCGTCAGTACGTCGATTTCGGCATCGGGAATGCCCGGCCCGTTGTCCGCGATTTCGATGCGACACCAGCCGGTTTCGTCGGTCGCTGTCGTCACGCGGACATGCAGCCGTGGGGTCGCCCCATCATTGTGTTCGACGGCGTTCGTGAACAGTTGTGAAAACGCCATCCGAAGGGACGTGTCGGCGAGCACGTACTGCTGGTCCGGGAACTCGGTCTCGACAGTCAAGTCCGGGGGCGACTGGAGACTCCCGAGTCGGCGAGCACGTACTGTTGGTCCGGGAACTCGGTCTCGACGGTCAAGTCCGGGGGCGACTGGAGACTCCGGAGCTCCTCCCGAAGCAGTTTCACTACGTCCACCGGCTTTCTGACGGTGTCGCGGTCGATGAGCTGTGCTGCGTCTTTGGCTGCATCGGTGAGGCCGCGCAGGTCTTCGGCCGTCTCACGGATGGTCGTCGCCATGTCCGCGACATCCCCGTCGAATCGGCTTTGGAGGCGTCCGGCGTGGCCGAGGATGACTGTCAAGTCGTTACGCAGATTGTGCCGCAGGATCCGGTGGAGGACTTCCGATTGCTGGCGCCGCTCCCGCCGACTCGTGATCTCGTTGACTGTAACGAGGTGGTGTCGGGTGCCGTCGATCTCGACCGCCGTCGTGACCGTCTCGACCGGGACC
>PXSQ01000091.1 GCA_003022725.1 Halobacteriales archaeon SW_7_65_23
CAGCCTCCTGGTCATCCTCGCGACCCAGCGGATCGGTCGCGCACCGACGCTCGCCAGCTGGTGATTCGATGCTCTCGGTGACCGGCCTCACGAAACGCTACGGCGACGAAACGGCGCTGGCGGCGCTGTCGCTGTCGGTCGACGGCGGCGAGTTCGTCACGCTGCTTGGCCCCTCGGGCTGTGGAAAGACCACGACGCTGCTCGCGATTGCCGGCCACGTCACCCCGACCGCCGGCACAGTCAGCATCGGCGGACGGGACGTTACCGACTCACCCCCGGAGGCGCGCTCGTGTGGCCTCGTGTTCCAGCAGGACGCCCTCTTTCCCCACATGACTGCCCGCGAGAACGTCGCCTACGCCCTGGCACCGCACGATCCCGACGAGCAGCGACAGGAGCGACGAGTCGACGACCTGCTCTCGCTGGTCGGGATGGCCGACCACGCCGGGAAGCATCCGGAGCAGTTGAGCGGTGGGCAGCGCCGCCGTGTCGAACTCGTCCGCGCGCTCGCGACCGACCCGGACGTGCTCCTCCTCGACGAACCGCTGACCGGCCTGGACCGGGCGCTGCGCGAGGACCTCCGTGCCGAGATCGCCCGCGTCCACGAGGAGACGGGCGTCACGACGCTGTACGTCACCCACGACCAGACCGAGGCGCTCTCGCTGTCGGACCGGCTGACGATCCTCAGGGACGGACGGATCGTCGGCTCGGGGAAACCCCAGACCCTGTACGAGCAACCCCTGTGCCGGTTCGTCGCTTCCTTCCTCGGGCCAGCATCGGAGCTTGCAGCGTCGCTCGTCGAATCGAACCCGCCCGTCGCCTCGTGGTGTGGTCACGAGTTCGTCCTCGATGCCCCCGCCCCTCCCGAGGAACCGATCACGCTGTTTCTACGACCGGAGGATGCAACCAGCTCCCTCGAAGGAAAACCCGTTGATCGGGACGTAGCGGTCGACGTGACGGTTCAGTCTGTCTCCCACCGGGGTCCCCACAGCACCCTCATGGTCGAGGCTCCCGATGGGACGACGCTCTCGCTGAAGGCAGCAGGATTTCCGGACCTGGAACGCGGCGACAACCTCACCGTCGGCTTCGACGCCGGCGACCTGACGGCCTTTGCCGGCGATGACCTCGTCAGTATCGGCCACGTACGCTGAAGGATCGGGTGCACTACCGGAGAATTCAGCCGAAATCAGGTCGGGCATGCCCATGTTATATCCCAACCCAGCGGTGCGGTGCCGTGGGAATCCTCACGCTTTAGCGCGGGGAGGAGGTCAAGGACTCACATCTCACTGCAAAACTACCTCGTTATGCTTAACAGGACGGTGGGTGGAGGCTAGCCCATGGCCGACGGCGCCAGCACGCTCGAGAACATGCGGACACAGATGGACCGAGCACAGGAGTACGCGCAGGTGACGGAGAATATTTTCCGTCGTATGAAACACCCCGAGCGGACGCTGAAGGTATCGCTGCCGGTGTTGCTGGACAACGGCGAGGAGCGCGTGTTCGAGGGGTTCCGGTGCCAGTTCGGCGGCACCCGCGGGCCGTACAAGGGCGGCGTCCGGTACCACCCCTCGGTTTCCATGGACGAGGTGGTCGCGCTGGCGGGGCTGATGACCTCCAAGACCGCGCTGGTGGACCTGCCCTACGGCACCGAGGGGATCCGGCGGATGATCGGCCCGAAAATGGACATCCCCGCGCCGGACATGAACACCGGCCCCCGCGAGATGGCCTGGATGATGGACACCTACTCGATGTACGAGGGCCACACCGTCCCCGAAGTCGTCACCGGCAAGCCGGTCGAAATCGGCGGAACCCCGGGCCGCGTCGAGGCGACCGGCCGCGGCGTCGCGATCGTCACTGAGCGGATCCTGGAGTATCTCGGCCGCGAGGTCGACGACGCCACGGTCGCGATCCAGGGGTTCGGCAACGTCGGCTCGTGGGCCGGCCGGCTACTGGTCGAGCGCGGCGCGAAGGTGGTCGCGGCCAGCGACGTGACCGGCGGCGTATACGACCCCGACGGCCTGAACGTATTCGGGCTCGCCGAGGCGGTCGAGAACGGCGGGCAGATCGCCGACACCCGACGTCGTCGTCGAGGCCGCCAACGGGCCGACCACACCGGGAGCCGACGACGTGCTGGTCGAGCGCGACGTGCCGGTCCTCCCCGACATCCTCGCCAACGCCGGCGGGGTCATCGTCTCGTACCTGGAGTGGGTCCAGAACACCCAGGAGTACGCCTGGACGCTCGAAGAGGTCAACGCCGACCTCGAACGCCGCCTGACCAACTCCTTCGAGGAGCTGGTCGACACCTACAGCGAGTACGAGACCCCCGACCTCCGGACCGCCGCCTACACCATCGCGCTGGACCGCAACGCGACTGCTCACGCCCACCGCGGCCTGTTCCCCTGACCGCTCGGGGACCAAAACCTACATTATCATTCACACGTGCTTGTCCGTGTGTCCTCGAAGAACATCACGATCACAGAAGATGCCTACGAACGATTGAAGGCGCTCAAACGGGAGGACGAGAGCTTCAGCGAGCTCGTCATCAGACTGACCGAGAGCGCGGACCGGATGGAGTTCGCCGGGTCGTGCCCAGGGCTCAGCGAGCACGTCGGGACGGCCCGGGAAGATCTGGAAGCGAGCCTCGAAGAACAGCAGGATGTATTGTCTGGATGACTCTTTCGTCGTCGACTTCCTCGACGCTGAATCGGAGCACCATGAGGCGGCGGTCGCGTGGATGGACGAGCACGCCGACGACGGCGAGAGTGTTTCGGCGCTCGAAGCCGAGTACTACGACGAGCCCTGATCCCCGTCATGCGGCTGTCTGACGCATCGTTTAGTGGATGGAGCGGGAACGCCCGTGTATGACCAGTCTGGATCAGGCATACGACCGGCGGTGGCAGGGGATCCGCAGCCCGCGCCGGGTGGCCGCCGGACTCGCGCTCGTCGGCGTCGGCGTCGTGGGGCTGGTGGCGGCCCTCCTACTCCTCGCGACCGGCAGCACCAGCACGACTGCGAAGGCGTACGCTGGCGTCGCAGCGGGCCTGGGAGTGCCCACGATGCTGCTCGGCGTCGTCGTCGTGCTGCCGGCGAGCGTTCGCCAGCGCCTCGGCGTGGTGATCGGCGCGCTGCTCGCGGCGGGCGGTGTCGTCCTGTTCTGGGAGGTCTACCCCGAGCAGTGGACCCGGACGGCGAACTCACTGGCGTTCGAGACGCTGCTCGTCTACGGCCTCGGCTGTGCGATCGCCCTCTGGTTCGTGTTCAGCACCATCGCTTCCTTCCGCCTCCGGAACAACCCCCAGGGGATGGTCCGGCTGGAGGTCGTCAAAGAAGGCTCGACCGAAACGATCGAGGTCAGCGAGCGCCGCTACCAGCAGATGATCAGCGACGGCGGCGACGCCGAGGACGTGATCGAAGAGATCGAAGACTGACCCCGGCCCGCTTCTTTTCGCTTACCGTACGCGCGTTCCGGGAACGGCGTCCTCGTGGGTCGTGAGCAGGTCCGCCTGCTCGCCGGCCGCCAGCACCATGCCGTTCGATTCCTCGCCGAACAGCTCCGCTTTCTCCAGGTTCGCGACGACGATCACCTTCGTGTCCGGCAGGGCGTCGACGTCGTGGAGCTGTTGCAGCCCGGCGACGATCTGGCGTGTCTCGACACCGATGTCGACCTCCAGGCGCACCAGTTCGTCGGCGCCCTCGATGGGTTCCGCCGAGAGGATCCGCCCGACGCGCAGGTCCAGCTCCTGGAACTCCTCGAAGCTGATGCGGTCCTCGACGATCGGCTCCATATCGGGCACAGCGCCATCGTCCGCGGTGTCGGTTCCTTCGTCGGCATCCGCCGCAGCGGTGCCCTCGTTCGCATCCTCCTCGTCGTCGCTCGCGGTCGATTCGATCCGGTCTGCGAGCTTGGCGTCGAGTTCGTTAACGCGGTCGTCCTCGATTTTGGCGAACAGTTCGGTCGGCTCGTCGAACGATTCGGGCGGTGCGTCCAGCGCAGCCGACAGCGCCGCGTCGTGGACGGAGCCGTCCTCGGCGAGCTGCTCCCAGATTGCCTCGGCTTTGCCGGGCAAGACAGGTTCGGCGAGCACCGCGATGGCCTTCGCGAGCTGGACGCAGTCCCGGATCACCTGTGCAGCGGCGTCGGGGTCGTCGTTGACGAGGTTCCAGGGCTCGTTGCGCTGGATGTACTCGTTGCCAAAGCGGGCGAGATCGACCGGCGCCGTACCGATGCCGCGGACGTCGTACTCGTTGACCGCCTCGTTGAACTCCTCGAGCGCCTCCTCGATGCGGTCCTCGACTTCTTCGGAGACGCCGACGTCGGGCCGACCCCCGTAGTTGCGGTGGGCAAAGAGCAGGCCGCGGTAGAGGAAGTTCCCGAGCGTGTCGACGAGTTCGCCGTTGACGCGGTCGGCGAACTTCTCCCAGGAGAAGTCGATGTCCTGCTGGAGGCCGCCGTTGGTCGTCAGGTAGTACCGCAGCAGGTCCGGGTGCAGGCCCTCGTCGAGGTACTCCCTGGCCCAGATGGCGCGGTTGCGGCTGGTCGAGAGCCCCTTGCCGTTGATCGTGATGAAGCCCGTCGCACAGACCGCCCGCGGCGCGTTGTACCCGGCGACCTGCAGCATGGTCGGCCAGAAGATCGTGTGGTGCTGGATGATGTCCCGGCCGATGACGTGGATGATCTCACCACCGGCCTCGCGTCGCTCGTCCGGCGAGCCTCCGCTCGCGTCGCTCGCGGAGACCCCGCCTTGGCCGTCTTTCCAGACCGCCTCCCAGTCGTAGGTGTTGGCGCCGACGCGCTCTGAGTACTGTTTTGTCGAGGCGACGTACTCGATGGGGGCGTCGACCCAGACGTACAGCACGAGGTTGTCGGCCTCCGCCTCGTCGCCGGGGTAGTCGATCCCCCAGTCGAGGTCGCGGGTGATACACCAGTCCTGGAGGCCCTCTTCGATCCACTGCCGGGGCTGATTCTGGGCGTTGTCGGTGCCCTCCAGGTCGTCGAGGAACTCCGTGAGGTAGTCCGCGAGCGCGGAGACCTCGAAGAACTTGTGCTCGCGCTTTCGGTACTCGGCGGGGTTGCCGGTCAGCGTCGACACCGGATCCTCGATCTCGCCGGGTTCGAGGTGGCGGCCACAGCCCTCGTCGCACTCGTCGCCGCGGGCCTGCTCGCCGCAGTACGGGCAGGTGCCCTCGACGTAGCGGTCCGGTAGCGCCTGGTCCTCCTCGGGGTCCCAGGCGACCTCGATCGTCTTCTCGTAGATGTACCCCTCGTCCTCCAGCGTGCAGACGATTTCGCGGGTGAGTTCGGTGTTGGTCTCGTCGTGGGTGTGGCCGTAGTTGTCGAACTCGACGTCGAACTTCGGGAACGTCTCCTCGTACTGTTCGTGCCACTCCAGCGCGAACTCCTCGGGGTCGACGCCCTGCTGCCAGGAGTTGACGGCGACAGGGGTGCCGTGCATGTCCGAGCCACAGACGTAGGCAGACTGCTGGCCGATGGCGTTCAGCGCGCGGTTCAACGCGTCGGCGGCGGTGTAGCTCCGCAGGTGGCCGATGTGCAGGTCGCCGTTGGCGTAGGGCAGGCCTGCGGTCACCACCGCCGGGTTCTCCGTTGGATACTCGTCGTTACTCATGGGCGTGTGTGCGTGTCTGCGGGTGTAAAACCCGCCGGTTTCGTTCGGTTCGGTCGCGATCCCCTACTTTATCGCTGTGCGGCGAACGGAACACTCGGTTTCCCCGGTCCCCGTTGCCGGTATGATCCGGCCAGGGGGACCGTTCCACCGGGCAAAAGAGCGCGAGGACGACCCTCGCGGCGCTATCGCTGCATGCGCATCGGACGGCCCACGGCGATAGCCGACTGTCGCATATCTCCCTGTCGACGCCCCGACGACAAAAAGCTGTTCGTCGACGCTCTTTCCACGTTATTTCTGCCGACGAACCATCCGCCCGGGTTCTGCTGACCGACCAATGATCAAGTTTCTGCCGGCAACACAGACATCGCTCCTGGCGGACTGATAGTGATTATTGTGACTGTTTACCGGGTCGACCGCACGTCGTCGTGTGGTCGATCCCGGAACGACTCACAATAATCACTATGAAAGGGCGAGGTGCGCTCGGCGAACCCGGACGACGCAAGCACCGCAGAGAGCGTAGCGTCGATTCACCGGCGAGCAGCCGGTAGCTCGCGAGCGTGCCGGCCATCGAGGGGGCCTCTTCGTCGTCCCTGTGCTGGACGCCGTAGTCCATCCACCGCCTGCCGGTGTAGCTGTACATCTCGAAGGCGTCCTCGGTCTCGAGCACAACGTCGATCACGGCGTCCTCGGGCGCGTCCGCGGGGACCGTCACCGACCGGACGCCCTCGTCGTGGTCCATCACCCAGACGCCGACGACGTCGCCGCCGAGGTGGTCTTCGGCCTCCGCCTCCGAGAGCGGCCGCCCGGGCCAGTCCTCGGCCGGTTCTGGCTGGTCCATGTCCGGTTCTTCCACTGTACTGTTGTGTGTCTTTCGCCGGCTCTGGTCGTTGAGCCGGCAGACACCCGGCGGTCTATCCGTCGCCGGACATCCGGCGGTCGCCGTAGCGGGAGGGCGCATCGAGGTGTACGGGCTACATGACGGCGAGAAGACGCTCGTCGCCTCGCGATAGCGCTAGCAGACGGACACCTGCCGTTTTTTCACCTCATAGTAGAATGGCAAAACACGCAAACCGGGTATTTACGCGTTTCAGCACGATTCCGGGGTGGAAATCTCCACGTACTCACGTCCGATAGTATGACTCCGGATCCCGAATCGCAGCGACGCGGGCGGTCGGCCGGGCGCTACAGCGGGCCGTCTTCGTCGTCGTCCAGCTGAACGCCTCGATCGGGACCGTCGTCGCTGGACCCGCCGAGGTCGGTTTCGACGTCTTCGATGTCCTCCTCGACCTCTTTGACCTCCTCTTCGACCGCCCGGGCTTCCTCTTTGATCGGTTCGATGCCCTCCTCGAACTCGCCTTTGACCTCCTCGATCTCCTTCTCGGCTTCCTGCCTGGTCTTTTTGACCTTGCCGGCCGCCGACCCAGCTTCCCTCGCGATGTCGGTCGCCCGGGAGCCAAAGATGATGACGAGGACGACTGCTCCGACGAGCATCAGCTCGACGGGCCCGATGAACAACGGGACTGGCGGAGCGGGGCTCATATCCTCTTGTTTCGAGTTGGGGATTGTAGGGCTTTCGCTGTGTGCGTTCGGTCACACCATGACGCGGGCAGTGGGACGGAACGACGCTACGCGTCGCGGCGTGTGTCGGGGACGGTGAACGTGACCGTCGTGCCGTCGCCGGTATCGAACGACAGGTACTTGCGGGCTGTCTTCGGATCGCAATCGACCGTGTCGGCGACCGCACTTGCGGACGTCGGCTCGCGCAATCCCAGTACTGTCCGGTAAATCCGCCGTTCGACATCCCCGTCCTCGAACACTGCATCGAATTCCGGTGGACCACTCGACGGATCTGGGTCCTCCATACCTGCTATTGGGGGAGCTGCAAAATAACGGGACGAAATTACGAACGACCGTATGACGATACTGGCCAACCGGGACGACCAGCGGCACCTACCCCTCGTCCTGGTGAGCGTCGAGCGCCTCGTCGATGGTTAGTTCGCCCAGCGCGACACGGCGCGCGAGGTCGCTCCCGATCGTCCGGTTCGTCGCACTCTCCTCGCGGGAGCGTTCCTTGATCCGCTTGAGCTCACCCTCAGTCGGTGAGATCTCCCGCGAGTCGACGAGTTCACCCTCCAGGCGAGCGATGTTCACTGCAGCGAGGATGTCGCCGGCGCCGCGCGTGCCGGCGCCGAGGTAGGGGGTCGTCCCGGTCTCGTCGACCAGTTCAACCGGGAGCCCCTCGATATTGTCGATGATCCGGGCCCCGATCAGGCGGGCGCCGTCGCCGATTCGAACCAGGGGGTCGTCTGCGTCCTCGGTTTCGCGGTGGACGATCTCCGGCACCTCGTCCGGGGGCACCTGGAACGTCGCGACGACCACGTCGCCGTCGAGCACCGCGATGCCCGGCTTCTCGCCGGGATCGATACCGATCACCTGTCGGCCATCTCCACCCCTGAGGACGGCGATGGCCTCCTCGACGGCGTCCCGCGGGGTGCCCGGGACCGCCTCGATGCAGGGTACCTCAGCGTCGACGGACGCGGAGTCCTCGGCGCCGGTCACGACGACAGTGGCCGTCG
Organism: Halobacteriales archaeon SW_7_65_23; assembly: GCA_003022725.1. Classification (GTDB taxonomy): domain Archaea; phylum Halobacteriota; class Halobacteria; order Halobacteriales; family Haloarculaceae; genus Halovenus. Next base: position 8,198 of record PXSQ01000091.1, read on the forward strand.
CCGGGATCTCCTCGCCGGGTTCGATCGTCGTGAACGGGATTCCACGGTCGCGCAGCTCGCAAACGATGTCGTGGTACACCTCGAAATCCTGTGTCGCGACGACGATCACACCAAAGCTTCGTTTCCCCTGTATTTAAACCTATATTGGAGACAACCATCCGGCGGCGCGGGCTTTTTGGCGGTGATACTTGATCGCGCTCATCAGACGCGCCGACAGTGCCCAGGCCGTCCGCCTGCCGGAGATATCGAAACCGTTCTTACCAACCCCCCTCTGGCGTGGAGTATGAGCGGTGGTGCCGACGGTGATGACGGGAAGGCGGGTGACGACGTCGCCGCATCGGAGCCGCAGGATCCAGCCGATGACCGGGCGGAGAACGCCGACGGGTCCGCGAGCGAGGTCAGCGGGCCGATTCAGCGGTTCGAGAGCCTCTCGCTGTTCAGAGCCGTGATACTGTTAACGGTCGTTGCACTCATCGCACGTGTCGTGTTTCTCGGCGCCCGTTACGCACACTGGGACGAAGCGCGGGTCGCGTACTGGGCCTACTTCTACGCCGAGACCGGGTCGCTGGGCTATCACTGGGAGGAACACGGCCCGCTGGTCCAGATTGCGGCACGCTGGCTGTTCGAACCGTTCGGTGTCGGCGACACCGCCACCCGCCTGCCGGTCGCTGTCGTGGGCGGCCTACTGCCGATGGCCGCGCTGCTGTACAGACGGTACCTGCGGGACTCCGAGGTGGTCGCACTCGCGCTGTTTCTCGCGTTCAACTCGGTGTTGCTGTACTACTCGCGGTTCATGCGCAGTGACGTCCTGGTCGCCGCGTTCATGTTCGCCGCGCTGGGGATGTTGATACGGTTTGCCGACACGCGGCGCTACCGGTATCTTTACGGCGCGGGGCTGTTCGTCGCGCTCGGGTTCGGTTCGAAGGAGAACGCGATCATCTACCTCGTAACCTGGGCCGGTGCCACAGTGCTCGTCGCGGACCAGTGGCTCTACAGCCCCGCCGGGCCGGACAGCGGTGCCAGCCGACTCGGGCGCTCCTGGGCCAGCCGCTGGTGGCGACGACTCGTTGCAACGCTCTCGGCGTGGGCGGAGACCCTCCGGCTGTCGTTGCAGTCCTCCCCGGCTGACGGGGCCGACCAGGGGGACGGCGTCACTGGGTTGGCCATGACGACTGGCAAGCGGGTCGGCCTGCTCGTGTCACGGCTCGCAGGGCTCGTTGTCGTAGTCCTGGCGACGGTACTTTTCATCTTCGCGGACCGGGGCGCGGGCGTCAGGGGCCGGCAGCCGTACCTGTCTGAGGAGAACGACCGCGTCGCGCTCGGCGAGGTCCTGGGGCAGCCGGGGAAGACGCCGGCGTTCGTCACGGATACGCTCGAACATGCCTACGAGGGGTACGCCGACTGGTTCGCGAAGTCCTCCGAACGGACGCTCGAGACGTATCTTGACTTCATCGAGGGGTTCGCAGGGGTGCTGGCCCAGAACGCGACTGTCCTCCTCGTTTTTGCGGTCCTCGGCATCCTCATCGAACGGTACGGCCGGGAGAATCCACGATGGCTCGTGATGTTCATGACTTACTGCGCCGTCGCGTCGTTCGTCGGCTACCCACTGGGAACCGATATCTCCGGCGCGTGGGGGGGGGTCTCTGCGCACATCGTCGTCCCGCTCGCTGTCCCCGCTGCCGTCGGGACGGCGTGGCTCTACCGGGAGCTCCTGGCCGTCCGGGCGAGCAAGGACGACGTGGCCACGGCGATACTCGCGGCCGTGTTACTGCTCGCTGCGGTACAAGTCGGGTTCACGGCCGTCGACGATGTCTACCGGAACCCGGCTGCCGAGGACAACGAGCTCGTCCAGTACGCCCAACCACAGAACCTGGGCCCCGTCGTCGACACGCTCGACCGGGCAGCAGCGGAGACAGATGGCCGGACAGCAATCCTCTATTACGGGCCCAGGGGCGACGCCTTCGACTCCGACGTGGCGCTCGTACCTGAGGAGGGATCAACCGCGTTCTGGGATATCCGTCCCACCTGCTCGGACTGGCCGAACACCCAGCCGATGAACTGGTACTTCGCGGTGACAGAGGCGTCGGTCGACTGTGAGCGATCCTCCGAGCAGCTGCGGGCGACGATCGAGAGCGATCCTCCACCCGTCATCCTCGCCGTCCCTGAGGACGGGACAGTCCCGACCGCTGCACTCTCGTCGTCCTACGAGCGGGACGTCTACTACACCCGCACTGTCGGCAGGGAGCTCGTGGTGTACACGCACGAATCCTGGACCTGACACCGTCCCGCGCCGACGGGGAACGCTTTAGTCCTCGGCTCCGGAACGCGGGCACATGGAACTGACATCGCCGGGAACCACGGTCGGCGTCGTGGGGGGCGGACAGCTCGGACGCATGCTCGGGGAGGCAGCCTCCCCGCTGGGGATCGAGCTGATCGTCTCGGACCCGACGCCGGACGCTCCCGCCGCCCCGGCGGTCCGTGACCAGGTCGTCGGCGAGTTCGACGACGAGGCGACCGTCCAGGAACTCGCCGAGCGTGCCGACTACCTGACCTACGAGATCGAACTCGCTGACCCGGACATTCTCGAAGCGGTGGGCGAGGAGACCGACACGCCTGTCCACCCGCACCCGGAGACGCTCCGGACGATCCAGGACAAGCTGGGCCAGAAACGAACCCTCGCAGACGCGGGGATCCCGGTACCCGCTTTCCGGGCGGTCGACTCCCCCGGGGCGCTCCGTGACGCGCTCGACGACCTCGGCTATCCGGCGATGCTGAAAGCCCGCGAGGGCGGGTACGACGGGCGCGGGAACGTCCCAGTAGAGAGCCCGGACGACGTCGAGGACGCATTCGCGGCGATCGACGGCCCGGCGATGGTCGAGGAGTTCGTCGACTACGAGCGCGAACTCGCTGTGATGGGCTGTCTCGGGGCGGACGACCGGCGGACTTTCCCCGTCACGGAGACCATCCACGAAGCCGAGATCCTGCGCGAGACGGTGTCACCGCCACGGGCGCCGGAGGAGGTCCGTGAGCGCGCCCGCGAGGTCGCTCTGGACGTCCTGGACGTGATGGAGGGCTGTGGAGTTTATGGGATCGAGCTGTTCGAGACGGGCGACGGCCGGATCCTGCTCAACGAGATCGCACCCCGGCCGCACAACTCGGGGCACTGGACGATCGAGGGCTGTCACACCTCGCAGTTCCAGCAACACCTCCGGGCGGTTACCGGGCTCCCGCTGGGCTCGACGGCGCGGCGTGCGCCGACGGCGTCGAAAAACATCCTCGGGGACGTCGACGGCAGGGCCAGGGCACGCCTGACCGGGATCGAGACGCCGCTGTCGACAGACCGCCTCTCCCTGCACTGGTACGGCAAACGTGAGGTGTACCACCTCCGGAAAATGGGCCACCTCACGCTGGTCGCCGGCGGGAACGCAGACTCGGAGTCACTGCTCGCCGACGTCCGCGACGCAGCCGAGCCGCTAACGTTCCAGGCGCCCGACTGACCAGGGACGACGCAGCATGTCCGCATCTGCGCGATGTCACACGCTGAGTGACTGCTGTGAATCGAGCCACTATAGTTCGTGCGTCAGAGCCCGGCAAACGCCCGATATGACGAGGCAGTCCCGAAAATAGTCACGAACGACCGTATGAGCACCCTCCCGACTGTTGTGAGTTTTAGCGTTCCAGCAGTCACTATCAGAGTTCGATGCGCTCGACGATCCTGTCGTCGCTGGAGCGGGTGTTGAGGGCGACGATCTGGAGGTGGTTCTCGAGGCCGGAGTCACGGACCTTCGCTTTCAGCAGGTTATCGACCTGGAACACGCCAGCCGCGTTGGTCATCTCGATCTCGACGAGCACGGGTCGCTCGTCGTTCTCACGGAGGGAGACGCGCTCGATCGCCTGGCTGGACACCGTGTTGATGCCACGACCGCCCTGCTCGTAGGGGACGCGGGACCGGCCCCGTTCCATGTCCAGCGCGTCGGCGACCCGCACCACGCCGGCTTCCACGGTCAGCGGTTGCTCCTCGGTATGGTGACAGAGGATCGCGTGCAGCACCTCCCCCTTGACCCGGACCTGCTCCGGCACGTCGTAGAACTCCGGAAGAATCCGATCGAGCACGTCCGCAGCCAGCGGGATCGAGTAGTAGGGGTGGGCGTCCCGGTGGACGACGTGACCGATGTCGTGGAGCACCGCAGCCAGGCCGATGATCACGGGCTCGTCGGCTTCCGCGAGCCCCTGCTGTGCAGCGCCGTTGAACTCGACCCCGTCGCGTTTCAGCAGTTCGTACAGTTGCAGGGACCGGTTCCGGACGATCTCGATGTGCTTCGTTCCGTGGTCGTTGTACCGCTTGCGTTTCACCGGGTTGACGTTCTGCGCTTCGAGGTATGCGGTGATCTCCTCGTCGTCGTCGACAACGGAGAGGACCTCGTTGAGCCGCTCGTCCGGGTAACTGTGGTCGGTGTCGGGGTCGTAGGACCTGGTCCGACCGTCGGCACTCCCCTCTTCCTGATCGGAACTCATTCATCCCCCGTACGAGAGGGCTGCTGAAAAAATGCGGGGTAGCCGGTGATTCACTCGAAAGTGGCCCTCAGACTGCGTCCCGGATCGCCGCTTCGACCTCGTCGTAGTCGGGTTCGACGCCCGGGTCGTCGGACACCCAGTCGTAGGTGATCATCCCGGACTCGTCGACGACGAACACCGCGCGTTTCGCGAGGTCCCGGACGCCGGCGTTCTCGAAGTCCATCGCGACGCCGTACTTCTCGAGGAGCTCCCGGTTCGTGTCGCTGATGAGGTCGAACGACAGCCCCAGTTGGTCCCTGAACTCGTTGAGTGCGAACGGAGTATCGATGCTCACGCCGTAGAGAGCCCCCCCGGCGTCGGTGATCGCCTCGATCCGGTCCTGGAACGTGCTCATCTCGTGGCTACACACTCTGGTGAAGGCACCTGGGAAGAATGCCAGCACGATCGGCGCTTCCGTCTCCAGCATTTCGGAGAGCGTGATCGTCCCGACATCGCCGTCCGCCAGCGACGCCGTAAACTCCGGTGCTTTCTCTCCTGTCGAGACCATACTGGCCGTTCGGGACAATCGCCCAAACCGTTTTGCATATCGGTCCAAAAAGACTATAATGAGCAATTGGCAAGAGGAAGGTAGAGATGGCAAGTACAACAGTCCCGCTGTTTGCCCCTGTGCCCGGCGGAATGGAAATGGTGGTCATCCTGTTGATCGCAGTGCTGCTGTTCGGCGCGAACAAGATCCCGAAACTCGCTCGCTCGACCGGTCAGGCAATGGGCGAGTTCCAGAAAGGTCGCCAGCAGGTCGAACAGGAACTCGAAGAGATGGAAGAGGCGATGGACCCCGAGGCCGACCTCTCCGAGTCCGACGACGAGTATATGGACCTCGACAACGAGGACGACATGGGTCTCGACGACGAAGCGAGCGCCTCGACGACCACCGAAACCGAGACGACCACGGAAACCAAAACCGACGACGCATAACCCCGATTCCGTTCCGTCGGCACGTTCCGGCCGCCGCAGACTCGGCTGCCCATCTATTTTGCGGCGGAACCCAGCTTCTTCGTAGTTTCTGTTCCGGTTCGGGTTTCGGACTCCTGTAGCAGTTTCCGTGTTCGGGATCCTGTCGAAAAACCAGAACCTATTAGCTGATTGCAGGCACTAAGCCCCCGTCCTCAACGAGTCGTTCGAGAATCGAAGATTCTCGTGATCCCGAAAATCTCCGATTTTCGGACGACACCGCAGTCCGCGCAAGCGCACAAGGAGCACAGTAGGGCGGGGATACAGTACCGTCTTCGTTTTACTTTCACTCTGTGCCGGGCATTTACAATACTGCCAGTCGAAGACTGGAAATGTGATGGCAGCTACTCATCGTCTCGGCTTCGAGCCCGACAAGAAAGGCGGTCGAGACGAATTACGCCATCACCACCGAGTAGGAGTGGGACACTCCGACCAGGAAGCCCCACCCTCAGCGAGCGTGTCAACGCGAGCAGGGTGGGGTAGTTCACCGCCGACCGGACTGATACTGGTGGCTGTAATTCTTTTACTCACCAGTCTCTGCTCTCTGCGGAGACAGACTCTTTCTGCCTGGATTCTCAGTTCGAGTTTTCACGGACGTACAGCCACCAGTATCAGTTCCGAATCCTGACGACGCCGGAGCGGAACACCTGCTGGTTGGGGATGATGAACTCCTCGCCTTCGGATTCGATCCTGGTGACGAACACGTCCACTTCCTGGACGATGCCCCGCCTGTCGTCGATCTCGATCTCGTCACCGATCGTGTAGGGCTCGGTCAGCAGCAGGTAGATGCCGGCCGCGCTCGACGTTAAGAGGTCTTTGAACGCGAGGCCGCCGAGGAACACGACCCCGAACGCGTAGGCGGCCAGCAGGATCAGGAGTGCGGTCGTCGCGACACCGATCTGGGCCAGCGCGATGAGTGCCGCGATGTAGAAGATGCTGTACTTGACCAGCTTCGGGATCACCGACGCCTCCGGGAGTTTGACTGACTGGAGGCGCTCCTGGATCACCAGCGCCGCCTTCTCACCGACGATGAGTCCGATCACGACTGCGAGGACCGCGATGAAAAAGCGGGGAAGATAGCCCGCGATTCGCGACCAGAACAGTTCGACGTTCAGCAACCGTGCAATGTGGAACGCGATGATGATCGTCCCGGCGTAGACGAACGCTGCGAGTAGTGTGCCGATGATCCCGACCGTCGACGTCCCGAACCGCTGGGCTGACCGCTCGAACGTCGTCCCTTCGATGGCGTTTTTGATCCCGGTTCGCTCCAGCGTGGCGTGGGTCCACCGCCAGACGAGATATGCGAGGACGCCCCCGATTATCAGGATGGCGACCGCCAGCGTGAACGCGGTCTCCTCGGAAAAGAGACTCCTGATCAGGTCCGGCCAGTCGATCTGCATTCAGTACTCCTCCGGATCGAGTTCGAGGATCAGCTCGCCTCCCTTGAACGCCCGTACCATCCCGTCGCTCTCCGAGAGCGCGATCGCGATCGCGTTCGTGTCCCGCGTGATCGCGCCTGCGGCCATGTGGCGCGCGCCGAGCCCCTTCGGAATGTCGACCCCCTCGGCGGCCGGCTCGAGATAGCGGTACGCGGAGACGATCTTCCCTCCGTCGGAGATCACGAACGCGCCGTCCAGCCGCGAGAACTCCTTGAGCATCACGTTCACGATCGGGTCACCCACGTGCACGTGTGACTTCTCGAAGGGGTTGTACGAGAGCGGACGGGACTTGTTCATCACCTTGCCCGCGTCGCCGACGACGAACAGTGCGCCGACGCGCTTGCCTTTCTGGCCTTTCTTCCCGAGTTCGATCGCCACCTCGAAGACGTCACGCACCACGTCGGCGTCCGCCCGCGAGTTGGCGAACAGGTCGTACACGCCTGTCTGGGTGAACTGGTCACCCCGCACCCTGACCACGGTGTCGATCTGGTTCTCCTCGAAGGAACTGGTCAAACACACGACCTCGTCGCCTTCCGCGAGGAGGCCCTGGCGGAGTGTGCCCTCCAACCCGAACCGGATCCGGCCGTGAACGTTCGTGAACTCCAGCGGCAACTCGACGAACTCGTCGGCCCCGACGGCGTTGGTTTTCGCGATCACGATCGTCGGTGTCTCCTCCTCGGAGAACAGGTTGTACGTCGACGCGTCCCGCGTGAACAGCAGTATCGCGTCGATCTCGCCGACAACTTCGTCGAGCAGCGCCGCCAGGCCGGTCATTGTTCGTATCAAGTTATCCGACAGGAAAAAGCTTTGCGGCACGTCCGCCGGAAGTCTGACACCCGTCTCGGTCACGGCTGACTCCTCTCAACCCCGCTACACGTCGGCGAAGGTGTCGAGCACACCCCGGCCGTCCGTGCCACCGAGGTCCGGCAGCGAGCAGCGCTCGGGGTGTGGCATCATCACGGCGACGTGGTCGCCCTCGCCAGTGATGCCGGCGACGTTCCCTTTCGAGCCGTTGGGGTTGGCATCGTCGGTCACCTCGCCCTCGGGAGTGCAGTACCGGAACAGCACGCGGTCCTCGGTTTCGAGGCGGTCGAGCTGGTCGTCGGCAATTTCGAAGCGGCCCTCGCCGTGGGCGATCGGAAACTCAAGGACGTCGCCGCGGTCGTACTGCTCAGTCCATGGTGTGTCGGCGTTCTCGACGCGCAGGTGAACGTGTTCACACTGGAAGCGGGCGCTCCGGTTCATGGTGAACGCCCCGGGCGTCAGCGACGCTTCGCAGCCGATCTGGGCGCCGTTGCAGACGCCAAGCACCGGGGTCCCCTCCGAGGCACGTTCGCGAACGTCGTCGAGGATCGGCGAGCGCGCGGCCATCGCGCCGGCGCGGAGGTAGTCACCGTAGGAGAACCCGCCGGGGAGGACGATGCCGTCCGTCGCCTCGGGCAGTCCGTCCTCGTGCCAGACGAGTTCGGCGTCGACGCCGAGCGATTCCAGCGCCTGCACGGTGTCGCGGTCGCAGTTGCTGCCGCCGAACTGGATGACAGCGACCGTCATTGTGCCTCGATCGACACCTCGTAGTCGTGCAGGGTCGGATTGGCGAGCAACCGTTCGGTCATCTCGGTGACGCGGTCGCGCGCGGCGGCCTCGTCGTCGGCCGTGAGATCCATCTCGAACTGGTCGGCCGACCGCAGATCCGAGAGGTCGAACCCCAGCCGTTCGAGTGCGCGCTGGGTCGTCTCGGCCTCGGGATCGAGCACCCCCGCTTTCAGCCGGACGGTCACGGTCGCGGTGTAGTCGGTCATCGGTGGATACGCGGGTGCGGCCGTCGAAAACTGTTGTGATTCCGGGCCGACACCCCGGGTTGCCAGCCGCAGTGCTCCCGGCCAGAGTTTCCCTCGCTGAACGTACCGCGCAGTTTTTATAAAAATGGCCAGTAAGCCTACCGACATGGAACTCAACCGGGACGTAGCGCGGCGTGCTATCGTCGGGCTGGGGATTCTCGGGCTGCTCTCGGTCGTCGCCGTCGTCGTCGTCGCGTTCATTGCGCCGGTGGTGTTTGCGGTGTTTCTGTACTACGCTGTCCGCCCCATCTTCGAGTTTCTCGACCGCTTCGGACTGCCGCGCAGCCTCAGGGCCCTCCTCTCGCTGCTCCTGTTCGGCGTTCCGTTCCTGGTGTTGCTCGCGTACACGGTTGCGATCATCGCCGTCGAACTGGAGGCGTTTCTCACGTCGAGAGGGATTCTCGATTCTGCACGGCAACGTATCGTCGACGAGATGAACATCGCAGAACTGGACGTCACCCAGCTCGAGACGCTGTTGACCGAGACGGAGTCGCTCCCGTCGCCCGACGTCCTCCTCGATGCGCTGGTAACCGCCACGAGTGCGGTTGGGGGACGCTCGCGAGGTCGACTCCGAACTCTCATAGTAATTGTTGTGACTCTTTACCGCCGGGTATTTGCCAGATGCCAGTTTCGGGCCGTGAAACCGCCGCTACTGCGATGTGGTGCCGAAAATACTCACAACAATCACTATCAGAGACGATGTTCGGCAACATCGCGACCATCTTCGTCACCGGAACCATGGCGATCCTGACGTTTTACCACAGCGTCGACAGCTGTCCCGGGGAGTCGAGGACGTGGGTCGGCGTCGGCTCCGGATCGCCGTCCCGGTCGGTACTCGGCACTCAGGCCGACTGCGTCCCCACTGCGTGCGCGCCGGCGACGACGGCCCCGAGCGAGTCGCCGACCATCAGCGAGCGCGTCGAGTGCTCCGTCCCGCGGCTCGACTGCTGCCGGATCGTACCGCGCCAGGTATGCATCTGTGAGCGACTCGATGGTCCCCTGGGAGAGAGTTTCCCCGGTTTGCCGGGCACCGGCACCGAAGAGGTTTCTGTGAAACTCGAACGAACTCTCCGCGGTCGGTAGACTGCTCGTGTCGACCGCCCACAGATCCGCGAGGTCGAACGCTGGGTCGATACCGGACATGGCGGGTACAGTCGGGGCGCGGCGATAGTTCTTGTGGACACGGGGACGGGCTCCTGCCGGAGACTGTGCAGCCACCTTTTTGTACTCCTGTGAGGCAGCCACCGACATGAAACGGTTTCTCGGAAGTGGGCTCGACGGCCGTACTGTCGGCCCCGGAACCCTCACCGGCACCGTCTCGATGACGGTGATCATGTTCGCTTTCTTCGGGTTTGGCGGTGTCTTCGACGTGGTGGGCATTATCACGCTGTCGTTCCTGTTCGCGAGCGTGCCCGCGGGAATCGTCGTCGGCATCCTGGGGCGGTCCTCGGGCGACGTCACCAAAGACGGGGGGCTCGCAGCGGTGTTCGCGACGGTCCTCTCGACGTTCTCGTTCGGGCTGATCAGCGCAGTCCTCGCCCGTGGTGTGCCGGTCGCCTACCGGCTGGACGTGGTGTTCGTCACCGTCGGGTTCGGGCTGGTCACCTACCTGTTCGTGATCCCGCCGACGTTCCTGCTGGGGAGCTGGGTCGCGGGCCGGACGGCCAGATCAGTCCGGCGCCTTGCGGGCGAGGTTGACGACGAGTGGGCCGAGGTCGGCACGTTCAGCGACTCCCGGGAGTGACCTGCGGCCGCGACGGGCAGCCTTAACTGACGAGGCGTCGAACCGGTGAGCCATGACCCTCAAGAAGCCGGACCTGTCGGGCAGCACGGCCTTTATCACCGGAACGACGCGGGGGATCGGCAAGCGGATCGCGCTGGACCTCGCCGAGCAAGGATGCAACATCGTGTCGACGGGGAAGACGAGCGAAGACGGCGACTACGGCGAGGACCGTGACCTCGAAGGAAGCATCGAGCAGACGGCCAGAGAGGTTGAGGAACGCGGCGCGGAGGCACTCCCGATCAAGCTAGACGTGCGCGACGCCGACACCGTCCAGGCAGCAGCGCAGGAGGCGATCGACGAGTTCGGCGAGGTGAACATCGTCATCAACAACGCCAGCGCGATCCAACTGATGACCGTCGAGGATCTGCCCCCGAACCGCTTCGACCTGATGACCGACGTCAACGTCCGTGGCACGTATCTCACGTCCCGCGCCTTCATCGATCACCTGAAAGACGTCGACAACGCGTGGATCCTGACGAACGCCCCGAAGATCAAGATCGATCGGAGCCCGGGCAGTGCCCCTTACACCTGGTCGAAGCTCGGAATGTCGTTCATCACGCTCTCACTGGCCGACGAACTGGGCGGCCACGACGTCGGTTGTAACACGTTCTGGCCCGTTACTGCAATCGACACGCGCGCGACTCGGCACTTCGGTCTCGGAACGGAAGACGACTGGCGCTCTCCGAAGATCATCTCCGACACCGTCCTGGAGATCCTCAGCCGCGACCCCGCCGAGTTCACCGGCAACGCGGTGTACGACGAGGAACTGCTGCGGGAGGCCGGACTGGCGGACTTCTCGGAGTACAACCTCACCGAGGGCGACCCCGGGCGACCCGGCGCCGATGTCCGCCCAGATGACCGATCCCGAGTACTCCCGTTCGGAGTAGTTCGACGGAATCCGCTGTTGATACTCTGGGGTCGGGGTGGTGTCGTCAGGGGATCTATGTGAGCTGGTAGCGTATAGCTTGACAGCATGAGCGACATCGATCCGGTCCCAGCGACGGAGTACCACGAGCAGACGAAACACTCGCCGGAGAGCATTCGCTCCAGTCCCGGACTGAACTTCGAGAACAAACCGACGCCGTACAAGCGCTATCTCGACCGCCCCAGGGTCTCATTTCCGTCGCCCCCTGGGATCGATGCGCCCGCGCTGGAGGCGATCACCGTCACAAGAGGCGATCCGGCTGATGCGATGGGAGTCGAGGAACGCGTCGGGCTGGATCGCGACACTGTCGCCGGTCTCTGTCACTACGCGGCTGGAATCACGAAGGAAATCGAACGGCGCAACCGGACGATCGAGTTTCGCGCTGCCGCCTGCACCGGCGCGCTCTATCACGTCGACCTCTATCTGGCCTGCGGCGACCTGCCGGGGCTCGACGCCGGCGTGTATCATTACGATCCGGAGAATCACGCGCTTGACGTCCTCCGGGAGGGGGACTTTCGCGAGACGCTCGCGGCTGCGATGGGTGAAGACCCAGACGAATCGCCGCCGCTGACAGTCGTGCTCACCTCGGAATGGTGGCGCAACGCCTGGAAGTACTGGAATCGGACGTTCCGTCACGCGTTCTGGGACTCGGGAACTGTCGCCGCGAACCTGCTCGCCGCGGCCATCGGGCAGGGCCTGCCGGCGTCGATCGCCCTCTCGTTCGCCGACGACAGGATCGTCGACCTCATCGGTCTCGATCCAGCGGAGGAGGCGCCGATTGCGGTCGTCCCGATCGGCGAGCGCGGGAGTGAGGATGTCGAGCGGCCCGACGGTCTTCCGAAGATCGACTACGGGACGGCCCCGCTGTCACCCGATCCGAAGGAGTATGCGCTGATCCATCGCGCCTGGCGCGCCGGCGTGCTCCCGGACGGTGGCCGCGCTGCAGACTGGCGATCGAAGGCCGCCTTGCTGGCACCAGTCGGGACCCGCGAACCAGGCGATAGCGAGCGGATCGAACTCGATCCCGTGGATCGGGACACGGCGACTGTTCGGCCCCTCGACCGGACGATCCGCCGTCGGGGTTCCTGCCGCGAGTACGACCGCGAGCGGATCAGTTTTCGGAAGTTCTCGACGGTGCTCGACAGGGCCGTCCGGGGGACGCCACTCGATGTCAGAACCACGAACGACGCCCAGGCCGGCACACGCCAGCCCCTCTCGTTCTGTGACTGTTACCTCATTGTGAACGGCGTCGAGGACCTCCCATCGGGGAGCTATCAGTACCACCCCGCTGCCGGCGAACTCGAACTCCTCGAACAGGGGGAGTGCCGCGAGGACGCTGGCCGTCTCGCACTGGGCCAGCAATTGGGTGCCGATGCGGCGGTCTGTGCGTACTTCATGACTGACATCGAGGCGGTGACCGATGCCTTGGGCGACCGCGGGTACCGGCTCGCGCAGTTCGAGAGTTCGCTGACTGCCGGCCGCCTCTACCTCGCGACGTACGCTCACCGGGACCTCGGCGGAACTGGGCTGACGTTCTTCGACGACGAGGTGACTGAGTTCTTCTCGCCGCGCGCGGCTGGACAGACCCCGACGTTCCTGTACACGCTTGGGCGACCCGCCTGAGCGGGACCGGAGACGGTCGCCGGTCACCGGTCCAGTTCGACCTCGGACCAGATCCCGGCACCGAGTCCGAGCAGACCGAGGCAAACGAGAACAGCGCCCGCCAACCACGCCGTCGAGAACGTTCCGGACAGCGTCACGAGCCACAGGCCCGCCACGAGAGCGACGCCGCCGAGAACGATGGCAACGACGAACCGCTCCATCCGATAGACGGCCTCGATTGTCGGGTCGGTTGATCGCGAGCGCCCGCTGGAACAGAAACCGGACGAGCCAGTAGCTCTCGGCCCCCGGAAGCATGTTCGATTCTGCGGCAATGAGTACAAAATAGCTAACGGGACGTGACTGTCAGAGAACGATCAGCACAAAGTGACCGCCTCTCTGTCGTACACGATGCTACTTCCCGAGCCACACCGCAAGGTGGGCCCGTGAGTACTACGAATGCAGTCTCACTCGTGATTGTTCAGCCAGTTCTTGATCCAGATGAACTCCGTCTCCCCACAGGCACCGCACGACTCGGGGGCCCCGAATTTGGCCGGTGATACTTGAACTCGCTCGCCAGCATGAGCCACTTGACAGTTCGTGCAGACGTACTTTCTGACGACTGTAGAGACGTGAGCCATTGGTTCAGCCCCTCCCTCCACAGATATCGACGACGATGGACCCCTGCCGGTCGGTCGCAGTGACCCCTTTCGACGGTGCGTCCACCGCATTCCGCCGCGTCGATGTTCCGTTGTCTCTCCCAGCAGACGGGACACTGGCCGACTGATCTGTACCTCGGTTCCGATGGTTTGTGACAACCATATCTGGTCGTAGGAGGTCCGGGGTGATAAAATGTTGCTTTTCAAACATGTAATGGTATAGAGTTCCTGGTCCAGGTTTTCGATTCTGCAACGATCCACCGTTCCTGCAAAATCACCGAAATAGATTTAGCTACGTACTTGAATATGTGGATAGCAAATGGCGGACAAATCCTCGCATCAGTTTGTCGGTTCTTCGACGGTTCGGACGAACATCGTCAGTCAGCTATCGGCAGGGGAGGCGCCGACAGACGAACTGATCGATGGACTCGACGGGAGCGAGTCCGCGGTGTACAATGCGCTCTCGGAGCTTAACGAGCGCGGGCTCGTCCGTGAAGTGGCGGACGGGTGGGGACTGACGGGGCACGGCCAGCTGGTTGCGCAGTCGGTCTCGCGCTGGCAGTCGATCGAAGAACTCATCGAAACCGACCCCGAGTACTGGGAGACGTACCGGATCAACACGCTGCCACCGGAGTTCCAGCGGCGACTGCACGAGATCACCCCCTACGAGATCGTCCGTGGCGTACGCCCGAAGGTCAACAGAAACCACGAGGTGATTCGGGAACGGATGCAAACCGTCGACTCCTGTCGACTCATCTCGCCGATCTACCTCCCCGAGAACGACCCGTTTATCCCGGACAGCCCGGAGACGAAGATGCTGTTAACCCGTGGCGTTGTCGATGGCGTCCTCGCCAACGAGGACCGCGATATTTTCGAGGTTCACCCCAAATCCCAGGTCAGGCTGGCACCCGTCGAATTCGGTCTCAACTACGGTGAGTCGTACATGTGTCTCGTCTTGCCCAACCTCGAAGACCCGCGCAAGAAGGCCCCGACGCTCGTCTCGGAGGCCGACTCCGCGATCCAGTGGGGTGAAGAGCTGTTCACGTCGCTGTGGGCCGACGCCGAACCGATGGAGGCGTACCTCCGGGAGCTCGGGATCTCGATCCCCGAGTGACATGCGCCCAGGAATTTCAGGCCACTGGCTGCGGACCATGTGATCGATTCGATGACATTGTTGGGACAGGACAGCCTGTTCAACCCGCTCACGCGATCTCTATGGCCTGCTCGACCCGTTCCACGACCGTCGCCACCAAGTCGTCGACGTCGTCGCTCTCGGCGTACACACGGATGTACGGCTCCGTCCCACTGGGCCGAACGAGCGTCCACTCGCCGCCGTCGAACTCCAGGCGGACGCCGTACTCCATGTCGACCGACGCCTCCGGGAACGTCTCCGGAAGCGTCCGCTCGAGCTGTGACATGGCCGCCGCTTTCTGCTCGTCGGGACAGGGCACGCTCTTTTTCCGGTACGGGCGCTCCGTGACGCGGTCTCGGAGTGACGACAGCCCTTGATCAGCGACGAGGCGGGTGAGCACCGCCGCGGAGGCGACGCCGTCGATCCACCCGCCGAACGCTGGGTGGATGTGCTTCCAGGGCTCAGCAGCAAAGGCCACGCTCGTTCCTTCGGAGCCCCCGCTGCGGGCCGACGCCATGCCCTCGTGGAGCGCGCCCAGGCGCACCCGCTCGACGCGGCCGCCAGCCGCGCGGACCCGCTCGTCGATCCGCCCGGAGGCGTTCGGCGTCGTGACCACGACCGGATCGTCGGCGGTCGACTCGCGGACGTAGTGTTCGGCGACGATCGCGAGGATCGTATCCTCGTGGACGACCTCGCCGTCGCCGTCGACTATCACGATCCGGTCTGCGTCGCCGTCGTGACCGATCCCGAACCGCGCGGGGCTGTCCGCGACGAACGACCGCAGGTCTGTCAGGCTCTCAGCCGTCGGCTTGCTCTCCCTGGCTGTAAAGTGGCCGTCGACGTTGGCGTTCAGCGCGACGACCCTGGCGCCGAGTTCGCGCAACACCTGCGGCGTCGCTAGACCCGCCATCCCGTTCCCACAGTCGACGGCCACCGTCAACTCATCCGGCGATGCGCCGTGGTCCGCGGCATACCGTGCGACTGCCTCGCTGTAGTCCGACAGCGGCGAGACGTGTTCTGTCGTCCCCCACTCGTCCCAGTGAACCGGGTCGACTTCCTGGGCGACGCGGTCCTCGATCTGTCGCTCGCGGTCGCGGTCGAACTCCTGACCGTCGACGAACAGTTTGATCCCGTTGTCCGGCGGCGGGTTGTGGCTCGCCGTGAGCATGATGCCGTACCGACCTTGAGAGGCGAAGGCCAGCGCCGGCGTCGGGAGCTGCCCGGCGCGGCGCACGTCGGCTCCCGCGCTGGTCAGTCCCGATTCGACGGCCGCAGCCAGTGATTCGCCCGTTCCGCGGCCGTCGCGTCCCACCACGACTTCCTCGGCGTCGACGCCCGCGGCCCGGCCGACCGAAAGTGCCACCTCTGGCGTGACCGTCGTCACCGGCCCGCGGATCCCGGCTGTCCCAAACAGGTCCATATGCTCGCTTGCACGGCGCTGCATATCATCCTGGCGGAGGGCTCGCGGAGCTGGTATTGTACGGTCAGGCTCCGGACTTTCATCGCTACCCGGCCCCCCGGCCGGTCCCACCAATGGACGTCTCGCCACGATCCGATTCCTGGTTCAGCGGTACAGGCTTCCCGAACCGACTGTTCAACGTCGAGCGTGACGACTACGAGCTGTGCGAGGCGGACGGCGACCGGCCCGGCCAGCGCGGCACGTACCACCACCGGTTCCGGTTCCCCAAGCGGGTCGACGCGCTGTTTGCGGTTGCTACCTGTTACAGCGAGAGAGTCCCGGCGTTCACGCCGGGCGTGAATCGCGTTCACTTTCACTCCACTTGCCACGGATTTATGCCGGGCGGGGTCGAACATCCGGCAACTCAATCGCCGAAACCAATCCGGAAACACTGGGGTCCTTCCCGCCGAAACGCGCCACCCGGCGCTCTCAGTACCCTTACCCCTGCAACACGGGATGGGGTGACGGCACGACCAATCCAACCCCGCCGGCGTGCGAGCCTGCCCACCGTGGCAGAAAGGGCAGGCAGGCCGATGGCACGGCCCGTGTCCGGCCGCTGTCAAATGGCGGCCGGTCGCCCGGTGCGGTATCGGGCGCTGTGCGAGCGGATACCGCGTCCCTTCCGGGGCGTGCAACACGCCACACCCTGCAAAGGGCCGAAGTACCGAGCACGAACCGGAGTACGCCCATGCGGCGGAATCTTGCCTCCGTCGGTGTCGGGACCGGCTCGACCCCGAGCGTGGGGAAACCCCGGCGTGAACGCCGGGGAGGATGTCATTGTGGCGATTCCTGCCCAATGTGAACGTGAACAAATCGCCAGAACAACAACCGACGCTTACACGTTGAGTTCGTCCAGATCGTAGTCGTCGATTTCGACACCCTCCTCGGTCACTTCGGCGACGAAGATGCCGTTGCCGGAGCCGGTGTCGCGCTCGGCGGCCGCCTTGATGCCGGCGCCAGCGACCTGCTGGGCTTCCTCCAGGGACATGTCCTCCTCGTAGCGGCCCTCCAGCGTCCCGTAGGCGACGGTCAGCCCGGAGCCAGTGACGGTGTAGTCGTCCTCCATGACGCCGCCGGCGGGGTCGATGCTGTAGACGTGACTGCCCTCTTCGTCGACGCCGCCGAGGATCGGGTTGATCGCCAGGAACGGCCCGCCGCGGGCGAAGTTGCCCGCAAGCGTCGCCAGCGCCTGCATGCTCATCTCCTTCCCGCGGCGGGCCTCGTAGAGGTTGACCTCCGCGCGCAGCGTCCGGATGAACGACTGAGCACCGCCGACTGATCCCACGAGGGTCAGCGCCGCCGTGGGGTGGATCTGCTCGACCTTCTGGACGTTCTTGTTCGAGACGAACCGCCCGCCGAGGCTGGCGCGCTTGTCGGTCGCGACAATGACGCCGTCCTCTGTGGCGATGCCGATGGTCGTCGTCCCGGTCTTGTTGACGGCGTCCTCGTCCCGGTTCCCGTCGGGGAGCGACCCCAGTTCCGGCTCGTAGGGATTGGTGTCGAATCGGCCGGAAAACTGGTCGGGATGCTGCGAGAATTCGGAGCCGAAAGTTGGATCCTGCATACCCCCGCCTACTGGCTCGGCACCTAATAAACTACTCGTTCGGAAGAACGACCGGGCGGATCCCTCCGCTACGTCGACGTCCCACTACCTCCTCGAAGTCTCGTGGATCGGTTCCAGCCACGTGACGTAGCGGGTGCTGGGGCTCACCGACCAGGAAACGAACACGCCGCGACAGCTGGTAGAAGAGTTCCTGTCATAGTGATTGCTGTGATTGTTTTCGTGACCACGTCACGTGAACGGGTGGTTCACGGGCTGAACTCCAGGAACTGTGACTCCCCGGCGGTAATGAATCACAGCAATCACTATCAGGCTGATCCTGCTTGCTCGTAGCGTTCTTTCAGACCCATGACTGCCCGGTCCATCGGGAGTTCGAGGCCGACCCGGCGCGTCACTAGCGCGAGCGGCAGCATCGCGATCCCGGCCACGAGTGTCAGCTGATACAGCGCGAACAGCGTTGCACGGTAGAGGCGTTCCATCGTACTTCACGTTCCTTTCGTCCGTTCGATGTATATAAGCTTTCAGGCCGTATCGTTCATCATTTGTAATGATGAAATCGTGGACGGGACCGTCATGTCTTGCGGTTTTTGTCTCAATCAGTGTTCTGTCGATAGGTCCGAACAGAATGTCACGATATGCACATACGAGAGCGGTTGGAGAGGTGACGAGTGCTCGTAACTTATGAGAATAATGCGGGTGACGTGCGGTGTGATCGGCGTCACTGTGGGGGATCGCGGCCTCGCCCCACAGATGAAATCAAAAGAACCGAATAGGTGCCGTGAGTGGTTTCAGATATGAACTACCGAGTCGTGCTGGAAGCGGCCTGGTTGGTCCACGACGTCAACAACGTCGACGACGCGATCGGCGTGGCTGTCAGCGAAGCGGGGAAGCGGCTCAATCAGGAAGACATGGACTATGTGGAGGTGGAGGTCGGGTTCACGGACTGCCCCGCTTGTGGGGAACCGTTCGACTCGGCGTTCATCGCGGCGGACACGTCGCTCGTCGGCCTGATGCTCGAGATGAAGGTGTTCAACGCCGAGAGTGCCGAACACGCCCAGCGGATCGCCAAAAGCGACATCGGCGGCGCGCTCCGGGACGTCCCACTGAAGATCCTCGACACGGTCAAGTTCGAGGACGACTCCACCGACACCGCGGAGTAGGTGCATCCCCCGCGCCGGCCGCAGTGGTGGCGACCGCTCATCGCGCACGGTCGGCGCCTCTCCCGTGACGGATCGCGACAGCCAAATCCGAGGTGACCCGCTCCCGGTACCTTTTTGTATTACTTCGAGTTATGTCGAGTATGGAGCTACCGACACCGGAGGATCTCCGCCAGCGACGGACGGATCTGGGGCTCACCCAGAGCGAACTCGCCGAACAGGCCGACGTGTCCCAGCCCCTGATCGCCCGGATCGAAGGTGGGGACGTCGATCCGCGCCTGTCGACGCTGCGCCGGATCGTCAACGCGCTGGAGGAGGCCGAGGGCGGCCTGTTGCGGGCCGACGATCTGATGAACTCGCCGATCGTCAGCGTCCCCCCGGACGCGAGTGTGCGGGAAGCGACCGCCGTGATGGACGAGAACGGCTACTCACAGATCCCGGTAGTCCGCGATGGAACGCCCGAGGGACTGATCGGCACGTCCGACATCCGCCAGCGGTCCGAAGAGAACGTTGGCGACCTTCCCGTGGCGGAGGTGATGCACGAGGCGATCAGCATCGTCGAACCCGATGCGACGATCGACACCGTCGACGCCCACCTCGATCACAACGACGCCGTGCTGGTCGTCGAGGGGGGCCAGACTGTCGGCATCATCACCGAGGCCGACATCGCACGCCACATCTCCTGATACTGGTGGCTGTACGTACGTGAACACTCGAATTGAGAATCCAGGCGGAACGGGTCTGTCTCCGCAGATAGACAGCCAGACGTGATTCAGTTACGCCATGCCGTCCCAACTCTCGTTGTTCGGGTCATGACACAACTGATGGGCTGTCCTGGCACTGGACGGAGTAACCCGGGTTTGTCGTTGCTGTCGGCACTATCGATGACGGTTCGGCTGGAAAATCAGCGTGAGTCCGACGGGCAGCCGACTACTCGGCGACTTCAGCGTCGGTGTCCGATTCCTCTTCCTCGAATTCCGTCTCGAACTCGAGCCCGTCCTCGCTGTCGAATTCGGCTTCCGCCTCAATTTCCGCCGCCGTCGTTTCGGCGTCCCACCAGAGGTAGGCCACGAGACCGACCGCCGCGAGTACGCCGAGTACAGTCAACAGACCGATTCCCATCAGCAGCTGCTTCAATCGTGTTGCGGCCATGTGTAAACGTGCGTCGGGGTCACTCATAGAAGTTACCCATTCAGCTCGGGTCACTGCGTCAGCCGCGCGACCGATTCGTCACCTGAGAGCCGCAGGACGCCAGCGAGCGTGCCGAGGACGCCGAAGGCTGCCGCCACGCCGGCACCGACCAGATACCCCTCCGTCGGGATCTGAACGAGTCCCTCGAACCCAGTGAGCGTCATCGCGGCCCAATCGATAGCACTGGCGAGTGGCGGCGTCAATCCCAGCCCGAGCGCACAGCCGGCTGTCGCGATGATGGTGCCCTGAAGGAGCGTGAGGCCGACAGTCGAGCCCCGGGAGCCGCCGATCGCGCGGAAGACCGCAAGCTGGTCGCGTTGCTGGTAGACCAGCGAGAGAAAGAGGTTCAGCGACAGCAGCATGCCCGAAATGATCGATAACGCGACGAGGCTGAGACCGCCGGCGATGATAGCCGCCTGCCGTTCGAGGACGGTCCGCAGCTGTTCACTGTTGGTCCGGATGGTGAACTCCGGATATGCCGCCTCGAGGTCCGCTTTCACCGCCTCGACGTCGGCGCCGTCTTCTAGCCGGACCGTGATGAGCGTCGCGCGATCATCGTAGGCAGCGCCGGTCAGCGTCTGCAGCTCGCTCAGACGGAGGGTAACTGTCTGCGTGCCGACGAACTGCCGGAACGTCCCCGAGATGCCCACGACCTCGAACTCGTTGCGGCGGGCGTCAGTGATCGTACCGCCGACGTGGAACGTGTCGCCGACCGAGAGGTTGTACTGTTCGGCCGTCGCCGGGTCGATGATTGCTTCCTGTGTCATCGGCCTGTCGTAGGCGCCGTCGGCGTAGTGAGTGTCGGAGCCGTTGAACCCACCCCCTGCTTGGAGGTCGACCAGCGGACCGTCACTGCGAGTGCCGCTCCCGACCACTGTATCAAACTCCTCCCCGTCGGTACTGACGTACACCGTCTGGAGACCGATCGGGGCTGCAGTCCGCACCGCCTCCCGGGCTTCCATCTCCGCGGCGACTGCGTGCGCGTCGACGAGCGGGTTCTGGAACCCGCCGACAGTGCCGGGCTGGATGTCGATCGGACCGCCGGAAACCCAGAGGTCCTGTTCGGACTGGTCGAGCAACTGCTCGCCCGTTTCGAGGACACCGGTGCCGACGCTGAACAACAGCGTCACCGAGAGCACGGCAAACGCCACGCCGACGACGGCGAACGCCGTCCGGGCGCGGTTGCTGGCGAGCTGCCTGAATGCGAGGCCGACGAGCCCGCCCAGACGGTTCGTTCGTTTCATGGCTGGCACTCCCCTGCCACTTGACGGTGCCCTGCCAGTGTACCCGCGCGTACCGGTGGGCACCGGTCGAAGGCCGTCCTCCCAGGGGAGTTTTCGCCGTTGTCGACCGTCGTCACGGCGCCTGCCATCTCTCGCTGTTGTACACCGCTGTCAGGTATGTATATTTTGCTCCCAACCGAGAAAACTACTGTGCAACCATAGTACTGCTGTGAGGCAGTCGTGGCTGATACTGTCGGACGTAACTCTGTGTCACATCGTGACACTCTCCTGGCTGTATTCGCACGGGTGAACGGCTGAACGTGACGCGTGACTCCACGAAATATTGAGCACGCATTTAATGGTACCGTTGTACTTAATGCGAAATATTTTATTGGAGTAACAGACACAAAGAGGGTACAAAGATGGAAGATACTGATCGGATATGAAAGCTGTCATTCTTGCTGCGGGCGAGGGCCGACGGCTGCAGCCGCTAACGAACCGGCGGCCGAAACCGATGCTACCGGTGTTAAACAAGCCCGTTCTGGAGTACGTTGTCGAGGCAGTCGCCGACGCAGGAATCGACGGCGTCGTGCTCGTGGTCGGCTACCAGCGCGAGCGGATCCAGACGTACTTCGGCGACGGAGACCAGTGGGACATCGATATCGAGTACGCTGTCCAGGAGGATCAGCTGGGGACCGGTCACGCCGTCCAGCAGGTCCGGTCGCTCGTCGACGAGGAGTTTCTCGTCCTGAACGGGGACCGGATCATCGAGCCGAGTCTCGTCGAGGACGTCAGAGCGACGGCCGGCAGTGGGACGAATGCGACGCTTTCGGTGACTCGCGTCGAATCGCCGGGGCAGTACGGGATCGTGGTGACCGAGAACGACGACCTCGTGCGGGTCGAAGAGAAACCGGTCGGCGACCCCTCGTCGAACGTGATTAACGCCGGCGTCTATCGGTTCACGGACGCGATCTTCCCCGCGATCGACCACAGCGAACGGTCGCCTGACGGCGAGGTGCGTCTGCCGAGTGCGATCACCCACCTCGCAGCCGAGGCGAGTGTCGACGTCGTTCGGTACCGGGGCCAGTGGCTCGACGTTACCTACCCGTGGGACCTGCTGTCGGTCAACGATCGAATCGTGACCGAGCAGGACGGCGCTCACAACAGACAGATCGACGACACAGCAGCAGTTACAGACGGCGTCACGATCGGGAGAGGGGCGACGATCGGCCCGAACGCGACAGTCAAACGGGGAACGTCGCTGGGTGCGAACGTCAGCGTTGGGGCTAACGTCGTCGTTTCGAACGCTGTCGTCATGCAAGATGTGACTGTCGCTGACGGGGCCGTCATTCGGGACTGCATCATCGACGAGAACGCAACAGTCGGGCCGAACGCGACAGTGTCCGGCGGCACGGCGACGCTAACCGTAGAGGACACAGTCCACCGTGACGTGTCCCTCGGTGCCGTCGTCGGTGCGAACACGGAACTCGGTGGTGAGGTCGTCCTCAGACCGGGGACGGTTGTCGGGGACGACGTGACAGCGGAGGGTGGGACCGTCCTGTCGGGGGACATCGACGCGAACGCAACGGTACACGGAGGCTAACGATGTGTGGAATAATCGGTTACATCGGTTCGGAGGACGCACTGCCGATCGTACAGGAAGGGCTACAGAACCTCGACTACCGCGGCTACGACTCCGCCGGTGTCGCACTCAACAACGGCTCGATCGAGGTGTACAAGCGGGAGGGCAAAATCGAGAACCTCCTCGACGTCGTGCCCGAGGCGAGCGACGCGGACTGTGGCATCGGCCACACCCGGTGGTCGACACACGGACCGCCGACCGACGCCAACGCCCACCCGCATACTGACTGCAACGATCGTGTTGCGGTGGTCCACAACGGGATCATCGAAAACTACGAGGACCTCAAAACGGAGTTGTGGGGCCACAATTTCACGAGTCAGACGGACACCGAGGTCATCCCCCACCTGCTGGAAGAACAACTGGAGGCGGGCGACGATCCCGTCGAGGCCGTCGAGGCTGTCACTGATCGGCTGGAGGGGAGTTACGCCTTCGTCGCGACGGTGACCGACTCGGATGCCGTTCTGGCGGCCCGCGAGGACAGCCCGCTGGTGATCGGCCACGCCGACGACGGGCACTATCTTGCCAGTGACGTGACTGCATTCCTCGAACACACGCGGGAGGTGTCGTACGTCGAGGACGGTGATCTGGCGGTCCTGACCGACGACGACGTGAAGATCCACCGGAACGGCTCCGTCGTCGACCCCGACATCGAGGCGATCGAGTGGGACGCCGAGGCTGCCGAGAAAGGCGGGTACGACCACTACATGCTCAAGGAGATCCACGAACAGCCACAGTCGCTCCGGCAGACGATCTCGGGGCGGCTCGACGCCGACGCTGGCGACGTGGAACTCGACGTCGATATTCCCGAAGAGTACCTCCAGTCACTGGAGGAGATCCAGTTCGTCGCCTGCGGGACGTCGTACTACGCCGGCGAGTACGCCGCACGGCTCGTCGAGGACCTGGCAGACGTTCGGGCGACAGTGACGCTCGCAAGCGAGTACGAGTTCGACGCCGGACGCGACCCCTGGCGGACACTGGCCGTCGCCGTCACCCAGAGCGGCGAGACGGCGGACACGCTCTCGGCAATCCGGAAGGCCGACGGCGCCGGGGCCCGGACGCTCGCCGTGACGAACACGCTGGGCAGTACCGTCACCCGGGAGGTCGACGACACCGTGTTCATCCGGGCCGGGCCGGAGATCGGCGTCGCCGCGACCAAGACGTTCGCCTCACAGGTTGCGACGCTCGCGATGCTGATCTCCGGCTCGGAGGCGTTCTTTTTCGTCGGTCGCGACCTGGGGTATCCGGTGGCGCTGGAGGGCGCGCTGAAGCTCAAGGAGATTTCCTACGACCACGCCGAGGGCTTTGCGTCGGGCGAGCTGAAACACGGCCCGCTCGCGCTGGTGACCGGGAACACGCCGGTGCTGGCGGTATTGACCGAGGGCGCACGTCCGGAGAAGACGCTGAACAACGTGAAGGAAGTACAGGCCCGAGACGCGCCGGTGATCGCAGCCTCGTCGATGGACGAGGAGAAGTTCGTCGACGAATCGTTCGGGGTTCCCTCTGTTGGGGTGTTTGAGCCACTGGTCGCGAACGTCTACTGGCAGCTGTTTGCGTATCACGTCGCCGACCTGAAGGATCGGCCGATCGACAAGCCACGGAACCTGGCGAAAAGCGTGACCGTTGAGTGAGACGCCCGGTTATGTCCCCAAACGGAAGTACGAAGACGAAAAGCACCCGTTCGGGTGGATGCAGGACGGCGTCTTCAAGCTACTCGATCAAGAGGAGCGGCTGTACCGCTGGTAGACTGAAGCGGAGCTCGTCGAGGCGACAGAGGAACTGCCGTAATGCTGCTCAAACTGCATCTTTGATGTAATTGCAGTGGGTTACTCGTCAATTCGTCCCAAAAACTTATTATCTCACTTCTATTGGTTGCAGGTCCCAGTATGAGTTTTGACGTGATGCTACCGCGGCGAAGGGGATCTCTCTCGGAGCCGGCCAGGGAGGGTGCAAAGGCACTCATCTCGACCGGCGAGCGCGTGCTTTTGATCAAGGAGCGACACAGCTGCGGAACACCGTTCTGGACGCTTCCCGGCGGCGGGGTTGAGCCCGGAGAATCACAAGCAGCGACCCTCCAGCGGGAACTTGCAGAGGAGCTGGGCTGTCGTGTGGCGGTCGGCGATCCGGTCGACAGCGTGGTGTACGCCCACCACACGAGTGACGTCGTTTCGAGATACACGATCGTCGAATGTACGCTTGCCTCAGCACCCGAGCCAAACCTGGCTGAAGGCATCCTCGACGCGCAGTGGGTCCGGCCGGACGCGATGCCGCCGCGGACGCTCCCGCAGATCCGCAGTTTGTGGTGGTATACCGGTCGACGGAACGATTGATAGTTCTCACGGGCAACCGTTGCGGTGAGAATCTATTAAGGATTCCGTCGACCGGTATAAAAGCGAGTCGAGCGAACCGCTCCGCCCGCCCGTGAGGTCGGAGTGGGCTGCGCACTCACGTGTCAGCTACGATCTGGGAGCAGTTGAGGCACTTCCAACCACCCGACTCCAGGTCGGTGTAGTACTCAATTTCGAACTGGGTGGCATCTGATGGTTTGACCAGCGCCTCCCCGGGAATGTGTCCGTCCCAGGGGACGCCGCAGTCGGGGCATTCTGAGGGGCGATCCATGAGGGAGTATCGCAAGTTATCGTCAGGGGGTCTTATGAGCCCAGTCCGCAAGTTGCTGGGAGTTGAAGAGGTGTCGAAGTGCGTCTCGGACCGCTTCACTCTTGTTCAGATAGTGAGGATTTTCCTCGAGAAAATACCGTAAATCATCCTCCATTTCATCGGGGATTTTCACATTGAGTGAACTCATTGTGTTACAGCGGTAGTGTGCTCAGTTGATTAAATCTTTTCTAAAGTAGCCTGTTATGACCGCTCGGTGTTGTATTCGCCCTCGAGATTTTGAAAAGCAATCCAGATGAATTCCTGAGCGATTGGATACCTCACTGGTCACTATATACTGATACAGTTGGTGGTAAGTTTTACCTGGTAGAGAGTACTACGAACTGTATGGCGACATCGGTGAAGATGGACGAGGAAACAAAGGAGCAACTCGAACGGCTCCAGGCCGAAATCAAACTACAAACTGGAAAGCGCGTGACCCAACAGGAGTTACTGACGCGGCTCGTCGAGGATGCAATCGAATCCAAGGAGCAACTTATCGATTCGTTTCGTGACGAACGAGTGCCAGTATCCAAAGCAGAGCGCGAGGCTTTCCACGAGGGGATGATCTCCGCCGGTGTGGAAACCCGTGAAGAGGATATCGACGACATCCTGTACGGATGAGCCTGTTCGTCGATACAGGTGTGTTCTATGCACATCACGATACGGATGCCGAACGTCATGCGGATGCAGTCGCGGTCTTCGACGAGATCTGTAAATCGCGTGAGTTCGACGCCGTCTGTAATTTCGATTCGGATTTCGATGGGCTCGTCGATCGGATCGAGCCCCAAGCTTGACCTCCCCGAGCCTCAAGGAGCGAGCGCGAGCGAGTGAACTACAGCCTGAAAGTTTCCGACTACTCCGTTCAGGGAGGCTGGAGAAAATCGGATGCTGACGCTGGACCGACGACCGCAAGAAAGCCCCCGGCCGCTCGACTGCGTTCGCTCCGCTTCGCGTCGCTCACCATCCGGGGCTCGCTGCGCGCTTCACTCGCTCCCGTCGGTCGCTCGTTCCAGTACTTGCCGTCGCCCGGGATGGATCGAGACGGCCGGCCCCTTTCGATCCCACCCAACGTGGTTTGTTCGGCTAGTGTTTTGTACCTGGGTAGTGGCACCAGTCGCGGTACGAACGGTGGACGCTCATGCGACTTGGACACGCGGGCTACCAGCCGCATGCGTTCGTCGGCGACCACCATCTTTCGGCCGACGAGCTCGTGACCGTCAGTCGCCGAATCGGTGATATCGCGTGTACCAGACGGCGGCTGCGGTGGCTGTCGGCAGTGATACTGGTGGCTGTAAGTACGTGGAAACTCGAATTGAGAATCCAGGCGGAACGGGTCTGTCTCCGCAGATAGCAGAGACTGGTGAGTAAAAAAATTGGTCGCCGTCTTGGCTGTGACACTTCGTTCCGTCAGGGACGACGGCGTCAGCTTCAGTGTCGGAGACACGC
>PXSQ01000092.1 GCA_003022725.1 Halobacteriales archaeon SW_7_65_23
GCGACCACGATACCTGGCGGATGGACGACCCCGAGGTGGCCTATCCGGTCTTCGAGCGGGCCCGCGAGCTGGGAATCGACGTGGTCGCAATCCACAAGGCCCTGGCTTTCGGACCCGTCACGCGGCGGCCCTACGACCCGAGCGACGTGGACGAGCCGGCCGAGAACTTCCCCGAGCTGACCTTCGAGGTGGTCCACGGCGGCCTCTCATTCACCGAGGAGACCGCCTGGCAGGTCGCCCGCTTTCCCAACGTGAAGATCAACATGGAGGGGTACGGGCTGTTGATGGCCGCCGGCTCCAGGCGCGGCGAGGAGATGTTCGCGGAACTGCTGAGCGTCGGCGGCGAGCTGGTCTTCAAGGACCTGTTCTGGGGGACCGGCACTATGGCCGGGCACGCACAGCCACAGCTGGAGGCGTTTCGAGAGTTCCGGATCAGTGACGAGGTGCGCCGGAATCTGGGCACCTTCGAGACGCTCCCGCAGGTGACCGACGAGCACAAGCGGAAGATCCTCGGACGGCGGGAGCGGCACGGAGCCGGCCACCGAGGCCGACCTCACCTACCCGGCCGAGAGCCTGCCGGGGTTCTTCCGGGAGCACTTCGGCGCCGACCTGCTGTGGGAGACGAGCCTCGACGACGCGCTGCGGATCGCCTTCCTGCTTCGCCTCGAAGACCCGCCAGAAGATCTCGAACACGGGCAGCGTCTGCGCGTTGTGCTCCCGGGCGGACGGGCTTTGGACGCAGCTGACGACCACGCTGACCAGGATTCATAGTCGCCTCTTCGATAACGAGGATTACAGAGGAAGGCGTGCCGCGATGTCGTCGGTGTCGTTGTCGATCTCTTCGAGATGGGGGCGCAGGAGCTGGCAAATCGTCGTGACCAGCGTGTTGTGCTCGCCCTCGCCAACCATCGCCTGTTCGTCGTGGACGCCATCGGTCCCTTGGTCCAGAAGCGTTCCGAGCATGACGGCTTCACGGTCGGCCAACAGTAACCGGCCCACCCGGTCGCCAGCGGCGGGCAGGTTCAGCCAGTCTGTGTTCGGCTCCCAGAGGATGACCTCCGGTGCATTCTCCTGGATGTACTCACGAACCACCGGGTCCCGCGTCCCGAGGTACACGTCAGCATCCCGTTCACGCGCGGCGTCACGAATCCGAGTGAGACACCCCGCTTCGAGCAGTTGCGTGTCCGTGAACATGCAGAACAGTTCTTCGTCAGCCCGGTCACACAGCGACTGCCCGAACGAGATGACCTGCTCGCGTCCCTCGATTTCTCCGATCCCATCCGGGTCGGATTCACCCGTGAGACTCTGACGGAACTCTGGCTGGAGCACGGAGTGCATCCACGGGACAGGTAACTGGGGATGGCCTTCGTACGCGACCGTCTGCTCGTCGGTATCGTACGCGATCAATCCCGCATCCACGAGGTGCGGCAGGTGGACGTGGGTGAGATCCATGAGAATCTCATCGACTGTGTCCGTCGGGACTTCGGATTCGGGAATGTCCCGTTCTCTCGCACCGAGTTCACGCGCCAGCGTTTCCGTGTGGATCGGGCTCAGTTGGTGGCTGAGCACGTCGAGGACAGTCCGACGGCGAATGTCGGCGAGTGCCCGGAAGAGCCTATCCAGTGAGGCACTGTCAGCATCCGAGTCCGGGTCGGTTGCGGAAACGATACCGCCGTCCTCGAACGCGAGGTGATCAGTGATTGCCATTGTCTCCCGATCCGGGTCGCGCTCTATCAGCCCAGCAGCTTCGAGTTTCGGCAGGTGTGTATGGTGGACCGCCCGAAGCGCCTGCTGAACGTCCGCGTCCGAATCTCGGTCTTCGGTGTCCGAATGATAGCCCGGAACCAGATACGTGGCGAGGTCACGCTGGGTTAACGAATGTGGTGCCCGCTCGGAGAGAATCCCGAGGAGACGACGACGGTTACCGCTTGCCAGACAGTCAAAGAGGGTGTTTAAGGAGCGTTCTTGTATGCTACCGGTATCGGTAGATTGAGTCATGGTCATTGTACTCGTAGGAAGAACCCAGTCCCAGGTAAGGGCATTCTAAAACTGATTAGGTAGAAGCAACCGAGATGGGAGTCAGATAATGTATATACTAAGCGGTTGATGATTGTTCTGTGGTTGGGAGTAGTAGTCTACTCGCTTCTCGTCACGTTACGTTCGATCCGTTGATTTCCACCGACGGAAATTAATAGCGAGCGCCTTGTGTAACAACCCAATGGTCTCGGAAATATTGACCGACCGTCTCCGGGAAACACTCACTCTCTTCGACGAGGGAGGAGAGCCGCTGACAACGACCGAGGTAGCAGACTTGGTCGATGTCGGTCGCCGGAGTACCTACGAGCGACTCGAAACGCTCGTCGAACACAACCGTCTCAGGACGAAGAAAGTCGGTGCGAACGCACGGGTCTGGTGGCGACCGGCGACACAGCTCACTGCGAAGACGCCGGACTGGTCAGCCGCCGCAGACTCTCTCGTTGGCGACGTACTCGATGACGTTGCGGTGAGCATCTTCGTCCTCGACGAGAACTTCGACGTCGCCTGGATCAACGAAGCGACAGAACGTTACTTCGGACTCGACCGCGACGGGGTGCTTGGCCGAGACAAGCGTACACTCGTCGAGAAACGCATTGCGCCCACCATCGAAGACTCGGATGCCTTCGTGGACACCGTCCTGGCGACGTACGACGACAACACCGATACGGAACGATTCGAATGTCACGTACTCTCCGACAACGACCGCGAGGCGCGCTGGCTCGAACACCGCAGCAAACCCATCGAGGCCGGTGCATATGCGGGCGGTCGAGTCGAACTGTACTACGATATCACGGACCGCAAGCGCTCGGAACGCACGCGTCGGGAAGACCGTCAGGAGTTCGCATCGCTCGTCAATGCCGTTGACGAATACGCCATATTCACGCTCGATGCCGATGGCCACGTGCGTACGTGGAATCCCGGAGCGGAGCGGATCAAAGGTTATGAGGCGGACGACATCCTCGGCGAACACTTCTCGCAGTTCTACACGGAGGAAGATCGGACGGCGAACGTCCCGCAGCAGAATCTCGCAGCGGCCGCCGAGCACGGTTCGATACAGGACGAAGGCTGGCGCGTCAGACAGGATGGGTCACGCTTCTGGGCCGACGTCACGATCACGGCGATCCGGGAGGACAACGGCGACCTCCAGGGGTACGCGAAAGTCACCCGTGACATGACGGATCAGCGACGCGCCAAAGTCGAACGAGAACTTCTCTACGAGACGACGCGGTCGATTGCCGAAGCCGACACGTTCGACGCGGGGTTACGAGCAGCCCTTCAGGACGTGTGCGAGCGGACCGACTGGGAGTACGCAGAAGCCTGGCTTCCGACCGACGAGGGAGATCTACGGCGTGCGGAGGCGGACTATCACGTGGACGGTCTGGCCGAGTTCGCCGCGTTTTCAGCGGAGTTCACGTTCGGTCCCGGAGAAGGACTTCCCGGCAGAGTGTACAACTCTGGGGAATTCGAGTGGGCGACAGACCTTCCCAGCGAGTCACGTAAAGAGTATCCCCGACTCGACAAAGCGCTCGACGCCGAGTTGCAGTCCTCGCTCGGTGTGCCTGTGGTTGCACAGGGGGAGGTCGTGGCCGTCCTCACGTTCATCATGCGGGACTCACAGGAACGCGACGAACGGTTCGTCTCTCTGGTCACGTCTGTGGCCGAAGAGCTGGGTGATCTGATCGCGCAGAAACGGACAGAAGAGCAATTGGAGCGAGAGCAGGAACTCGTCGAACGGATCTTCGAGACGGCGCCTATCGGGCTCTCGGTGTTCGGCCCCGACCGCGAGATAGAACGCGGCAACGAGTGGCTGACGGACGTACTTGGTCCGGCAACCGAAGATCCCACCGCGTACGCGGCTGACGACCTGACCCTTCTCGATGAAGAGGGACAACCGCTGGCCTTCGAAGACCGCCCCGTCGGGCACGTCTTCGAAACTGGTGAGCCGGTCGTCAATCAGGAACTCCAGGTCCTGAGGCCCGACGGTTCGACTCTCTGGGTTTCAGTCAACGCGACACCGATTGACGATGAAACCGGCGACGTAACTCGGATAATCGTTACAACCACAGATATCACACAGTTCAGAGGACAAGCCAGGCGGCTCGAACGGAGGCGGGACGAACTGGAGACGGAACTCGAAGAGTCCAGAAACAGGTATCAGACGCTCATCGAGAACTTCCCGAACGGTGCTGTCGCCCTCGTCGACGAGGACTTCCAGTACAGTACCTTCGGCGGCACTCCGGGGGGGGACACGGGTGTGACGAGAGACGATCTGGAGGGACAGCCCGTCCGCGAGGCGCTGCCCGAGCGGATTGCCGAGGTCGTCGTTCCGCGCTACGACGCGGCACTTGAAGGAGAACCCTCCGAGTTCGTAGAGACAATTGACGGACGAGACTATCAGTTCCACTTCGTGCCAGTTCGTGACGACGATGGTGACGTCTTCGCTGCAGCGGCCATGTCACAGGACATCACTGAACGACGAGAACGCGAACAACAACTCCGAGCCCGGGTCCGTCAGCAGGAGGTCGTCACCGAGCTCGGTCAGCGGGCCCTCGAAGATAGAGACCTCGATACGCTGATGGCAGAGGCGGCCGAATTCATCGCGGACACGCTCGACAATGACTACTGCAAAGTGTTGGATCTGGATGGCGAGGCCGAGAAACTTCTCCTCCGGCAGGGCGTCGGCTGGCACGATGGGATCGTCGGCGAAGCCACCGTCTCCGCGACCGAAAACGATTCCCAGGCAGCCTATACGCTGGCGACCGAGGAGCCGGTTGTTGTCGAGGACCTCGCTTCAGAGTCGCGGTTCAGTGGCCCCGATCTTCTCAGGGATCACGATGTCCGGAGCGGTATCAGCACGATTATCGGCCCGCGTGACGACCCGTGGGGAATCCTGGGCACACACGATACCGAGACGAAGGAGTCCTCCGAGCACGACGCCGCCTTCGTGCAGGCGGTGGCGAACATTCTTGCGTCCGCAATTGAGCAACACAACTACGAACAGGAACTGATCCAGCAGCGCGAACAGATCGCAGCGCTGAACAGCCTCAACGAGGTCGCCCGCGATATCACTGCGGCCGTCATCGACCAGTCCACCCGCAAGGAGATCGAGCAGACGGTCTGTGAGCGCCTCGCCGGGACGGACTCGTATTTGTTCGCCTGGACTGGCGAGGTTGATCCGGCCTCCCAGACTGTAACGCTCCGTACCGAGGCTGGCGTCGACGGCTATCTCGATGGGATTACGGTCTCGGTCAATCCGGACGACGCCCGGAGCGAAGGACCGACCGGACGGGCGCTCAGAACAGGTGAGACGCAGGTAACTCACGACATCCGTACTGATTCCCGACATGATCCCTGGCGCGACCACATCGAGCAGTACGGGTTCCGGTCGTCAGCTGCGATCCCGATTACACACGAAGACACCATCTATGGTGTGTTGAACGTGTACGCGGACCGGCCGTACGCGTTCGGGGGCCAGGAGCGGGCAGTCATCGATGAACTCGGCGCGGTCGTCGGCCACGCTATCGCTGCCGCTGAACGCAAACAAGCGCTGCTGAGTGACGAACTGGTCGAACTCGACTTCCATATCCAGGACGTATTCGCGGCCGTCGATGCGTCGGTCGAGACCAGCGGGACGTTCACGCTCGACCAGATAGTCTCGGTCGATGACGGGGAGTTTCTCATCTACGGCACTGCGACTGAGGATGCGGTCGATACGATGCATGGGCTCGTTGAGGCCTTGCCAGACTGGAAATCGGTCAGTATAGTCTCCGATGACGAACCGGTTCGCCTCGAACTCCGGGTGATCGACCCGCCAGTTCTGTCAGTAGTTGCGTCACACGGCGGCTACATCGACGAAGCGATTCTCGAAGACGGTGACTGTCGGATGACGATCCACCTCGCGCCAACCGTTGATGTGCGAACCATCACCGATGCCGTCGAGGCAGCGTATCCGCAGACTGAGCTACTCCGCCGCCAGCAAATCAGCCAGCCTCACGACGAGCCGCTTCGCTTACAGACTCATCTCGCTGCCGAGCTCACCGAGCGTCAGCGCTCCGCATTGGAAGCCGCCTACCACGCCGGGTTCTTCAAATGGCCCCGCGAAACGAACGGTGAGCAAATCGCTGAATCGTACTACTGTCAGCCCCGGCTCCCAGTACAGTAGAGTAAATGGTTGGTAGTTGGATAGCGACCTGCATGAATTCGTAGCTGACTCATTGCTGCGGGCCGTCCGGGGCGATCAGTCGGCTTCCAGTTCCACGGTGGGGACGGGGACCTGATCGACGGCTTTTTCGACGATCCGGGCCTTGTCGACGTTGTCGATCGACGCCTCGGGGGGGAGCACCAGCCGGTGTGCGAGCACGGGACCGACGACGCGCTTGACGTCGTCGGGGGTGACGTACTCCCGGCCGTCGAGCACGGCACGGGCCCGGGCCGCCTCGAAGAGGCTCTGGACGCCCCGCGGGGAGACGCCGACCTCGGCGCGCGGCCGGTTGCGCGTCTCGCGACCGATCTTGGCGATGTACTCGATGACGTCGTCGTCGGTGTGAACGGTCTCGGACACCTGGCGGAGCTCCCGCACCGCGTCCTGGTCAAGCACCGACTCGACGGTCGGCGTCTGGACGTCGCGGTCGGCCCGGCGGTGCAGCAGGTCGATCTCGCCCGGTTCGTCGGGGTAGCCGATGGAGGATTTCACGAGGAAGCGGTCGACCTGCGCGTCCGGCAGTTCGAACGTTCCCTCCTGTTCGATGGGGTTCTGCGTGGCGATCACGAAGAACGGCTCCGGAAGCTGGTGTGTTTCGCCGTCGACGGTGACCTGTTCTTCCTGCATCGCCTCCAGCAGCGCGGCCTGAGTCTTCGGCGGCGCGCGGTTGATCTCGTCCGCGAGGACGACGTTCGCGAAGATCGGCCCCTCGTTGAACTCGAAGCTCCGGTCGCGTTCGTTGAACACGTGGGTACCAGTCACGTCTGCGGGGAGGAGGTCGGGAGTGAACTGGATGCGGGAGAAGTCGAGTCCGAGCGCGGTGGCGATCGAACTCGCAGTCAGGGTCTTGCCGGTTCCGGGGACGTCCTCGAGCAGCACGTGGCCGCGGGCGAGGACGCCGACCAGCACCGTCTCGACGAACTCGCGGTCGGCGACGACCGCGCCGAGCACCTCGTCGATGACGTCCTCGCTCCGCTCGCTCGCTTCTGATACGTCCATACCGTATCCCGACGGCCGCGGGGTTTACGTTTTTCTTCTCGACAGAGCGCAGGCCTCACGGCTCCTCAGTCTCGACGCCCGTGACTTCGATGCGAGCGCCGCCGTCCTCGCTTTCGGTGGCCCGAACCGCCCAGCCGTGTGCGTCGACGATCTCGGCGACGATCGCCAGGCCCAGGCCGGTCCCGGACTGGTTCGTCGAGTACCCCGACTCGAACACCTGCTCGCGCCCCTCGGCCGGGATGCCGGGGCCGTCGTCGGCGACGAAAAAGCCGGTCTCGGTGCCCCCGACGGTGATCGTCACGTCGTGGCCGGCGTGCTCGACCGCGTTCCGGTACAGGTTCTCGAACAGCTGCTGGAGCCGTCCGCGGTCGGCCTCGATCCAGGTGTCGGTTTCGACCACGAGCGTCGCATCGGCGGTGTCGACGCTCGCCCAGGACGCCTCGGCGACCGACGCGAGCGACATCGGTTCCGTCGACTCCACGGTCCGGTCGCTGCGGGTGAACACCAGCAGGTCGTCGATCAGCGCCTCCATCCGGTCGTGCGAGCTAGACACGGCTTCGAGGTGTTCGCTGTCACACTCCCTGGCGGCCAGTTCGAGCTGGAGCTGGGCGACGTTCAGCGGGTTCCGGAGGTCGTGGCTGACGAAACTCGTGAACTGTTCGAGGCGCTCGTTTTGCTGTTCGAGCGCCTCGCTGCGCTCCTTGAGACGGCGGTTGTCCGCCAGCCGGCCCAGCTTCGCCCGGGCGTGTTCGATCAGGATCTCCGCCAGTTCCCTGTCGGTTTCGTCGAACGCCGCCGCTTCGGGCGAGATCCCCTGGAAGACGCCGTACTCGCCGATCGGAACCGTTAGTCCCGACAGGTACGCCGGATCCGCCGGCGTGATGTCGTACTCCCCGATGTCGTCGACGACGATCGTCTCGCCCTGCCTGTAGGCGCGCGCCCCGAACGTGTCGTCGTCCGCGAGCGAGGTTCGCTCGTGGTGCGGGTACTTTTCGGGGTCGAAGTTGCAGGCGACCTGTTCGAGGATCCCGTCACGGGCGGCGTCGACGGCCACCAGGTCGAACCCGAGGATCCGCTCGCCCGCCTCGACCAGGATCTCGTACACCGCGTCCTCGCTGTCGGCGTCGACGATCCCGTCTGTCGCGTCGTGGAGGGCGGTCAGCGCCTCCTCGTACTCCCTGCGCTCGGTGACGTCGACGGCGACGCCGATGACCTGCTCGATGTCGCCGGTTTCCTCGTCGACGATCGGCTGGTAGGTCGTCTCGAACACCAGCCCCCCGATCTCGTGGACCGTTTCCACCTCCTCGCCGTCGAGCGCCCGGCGGGTGTCCTCGAGGATCCGCTCACGGCCCTCGTAGACGTCGAAGATCGACTCGCCGACGACCTCGCCCGGCTCCGGCCCGAGTTTCGCCAGCGCCTCCCCCTCCGAGACGGTGAACACCCCATCCGCATCGAGGACGAACAGCACCAGCGGCACGTTCGAAACCAGGGTTGTGAGCCGCTGGTTTGTCTCCTCGAGCTGTCGCTCGCGCTCCTTGCGCTCGGTGATGTCCTGGATGAACCCCCGGACCGTCGTGCCGTTGTCCTCCTCGACGAGTTTCCCGCGGGTCCGGACCCACCGCTCGTTGCCCTCGGCGGTGAGCAGCCGCGCCTCGACGTCGTACGGTTCGCCCATCTCGATGGCGCGGTTCACCGTGGTCTCGATGCGCTCCCTGTCCTCGGGGTGGTAGAACTCGATGTCAGTCTCGACGGTCGGCTCGAACGACTCCTCGACCTCGTGGATCCGTCTGGTGCCCTCCGTCCAGACGCCCCTGCCCGAACCGTCGAACTCCCAGGCGCCGAGGTTCCCGAGCTGTTCGGCCTCCTTGAATAAGTCGCGGATCTGTTCGAGCTCCCGCTCCGTCCGGTACCCCTCGACGGCGTTTTTGATCCGGTTGGCCAGCAGCTCGTACTGGTCGGCGTCGGGCTGTTTCTGGAGGTAGTCGGTCACGCCCGCGGAGATCGCCTCGCTCGCGATCGCTTCGCTCCCCTGGCCCGTGAACAGGATGAAGGGCACGGCGGGATCGGTCTCCCGAACCTGCTCGAGAAACTCGATGCCGTCCGTGTCGGGCATCTCGTAGTCCGAGACGACGCAGTCGAACTGCTCCTCCTGCAGTCGCTGCAACCCCTCCGCCGCGCTCGTCGCCGTCGTGATGTCGAACTCGGCGTCGATCCGCCCGAGCAACAGTGTCGTCGTCTCCAGGAAATCCGGCTCGTCGTCGACGTGGAGCAGCCGGATCCTGCGTTCCATGCTCATACAAAGGCCGACTCCCCACTATAGAGCTTGTGACAGACGTGACAATGGACTGTCAGCTTCGGTCGAAGCGGCGGTGACAGGACTGTGGCGTTCCTCGGGGAACTCGACGTATGCGTACGGCGTCCCGTTGTCGACGAGCGCGGCGACGAGCGGTCCTCGCACACCCCCTCGGCGTCGGGGAGCGGCCCGACGAGGCTGTCGAGGTACCGCGACTCGAAGACGTCGTGGAAGCGAGCGCACAGAGAGTGGCGTACCCGCCAGCGCTCCCGCCGCGGATCGCCAGGCGGTTCGGGTCGGTCCGTCCCTGCTGAGACTGGTGGCTGTAATTCTTTTACTCACCAATCTCTGCTCTCTGCGGAGACAGACCCGTTCCGCCTGGATTCTCACTTCGAGTTTTCACGTACGTACAGCCACCAGTATGAGACTGGCAGCGATGACTGAAAATAATCACAACAACCAGTATGAGGGCAGGTGAGTGCTTTTTTACTCTCTGCCGTCGATCACACTGGTATGCGGGACGTACTCGCCGAATGGCGGCCGGTGATCGACGAGAGCATCGAGGAGCTCTTGCCGCGGACGATCGACGAGGAGTACCTGATGGCGTTTTTCGGCGAGCCGACCTACCAGTACCAGCCGGCGGCGATCCAGGAGGCGCTGGCCGACCCGATCTGGGACCTGCTCGACCGGGGCGGCAAGCGCTGGCGCGCGATCCTCTTTCTGATCATCGTCGACGCGCTCGGGGAAAAGCCAGAGGAGTACCTCCACTATGCCTGCGTGCCCGAGATCCTCCACAACGGCACGATCATCGTCGACGACGTCGAGGACGAGGCCGAAAAGCGCCGGGGCCGGGAGGCGCTGCACCACGTGTTCGGGACCGACATCGCGCTGAACGCGGGCAACGCGATGTACTTCATCCCGCTGAAGATCATCGATCGAAACCGCAGCGACCTCGACGACAGCCAGCGCCTCGACGCCTACGAGATGCTCACCTACGAGCTGAACCGGACCCACCTCGGCCAGGGGATGGACATCTGCTGGCACAACCAGAAACGGATCGCCGTCGACGAGCACCGCTACTACGAGATGTGTGCCTGCAAAACCGGCTGCCTGGCCCGCATCGTCGCCCGCCTTGCGGCCATCGTCACCGGCCAGCCCGAGTCAGTCCAGCACCAGCTTGCACGGTACGCCGAGGAGATGTCGATCGCCTTCCAGATCGGCGACGACATCCTCGACATTGAGCACACGCTCGATCAGGCCGGCGACTTCGGGAAGGCTTTTGGCAACGACATCCGCGAGGGCAAGAAGACGCTGATGGTCATCTACGCCGGCGAGCACGCTGCGCCCGAGGACGTCGCCCGTCTCGAGGAGATCCTCTGGGCCGAGGACAACACCGACGAGGAGATCATGGAGGCGATCGAGATCATGCAGCGCGTCGATGCCGTCGAGTACGCCCGCGAGCGCGCCGAGGAACTGGCGGCGAGCGCCCCTCCGGGAGTTCACCCGATTCGTGATCGAACGGGAAGCATAGCAGAGACTGGTGAGTAAAAGAATTACAGCCACCGTATGAGGAAGACGTTCTGCCGACGGGATCACGTCGTGGCGTAGCCGCCGTCAACGACGAGGCCGTGGCCGGTGACCCAGGAGGCCCAGTCGCTGGCGAGAAACAGGATGCAGTCGGCGATCTCGTCGGGTTCGCCGAGGCGCCCGAGGCGATAGTCGTCCCGCAATTTTGCGCGTGCTGCTTCGGGGTCGTCGGTGCCGGCGAGGAACTGCTCCAAAAGCGGCGTGTCAGTAAAGCCGGGACAGACCGTGTTGGCGCGGACGCCGTGGGGGCCGGCTTCTGCGGCGACCGCCCGCGTGAAGTTCAGCACCGCACCCTTGCTCATCGAGTACGCCGCCTGCCGGGGGTGTTGATGTCCGTCACCATCACCTGTGCGCCCTGCTCGGCGAAGCGCTCACAGGTCGCTCTCCCGATGCCCGATGCCGCACCCGTCACGAGGACGGTGTCGTTGTCGAACTCCATGCACGGACCGAGGGGCGGCGGCGGTAAAATACCAGGGCCGATCGCGACGCGACGGCGTCGTTAGAACCAGCCGCCCGCGCTGTCGGTTTCAGTTTTCGCCTTCTGTGCGGTCTCGTTGGTCCCGTCGTCGTTGTCGACCGACTCCGGACCGTCGTCGCCTGTATCGCGCCACATTGCGACCCCGATCAGGACGACGGCGAATGCGAGGAGACCGTACCCCAGTGTCGACCGTAGACGTTGGGTCGCGGGAGGGTCGGTTCGGACGTGGAGTCGACCATACTGAGAGGATCGGCCACCTGGCAGAAGTCCCTTTCTCCCGGTTTTCCACCCGGAGATGGGTCCCGCTGTTTTATATGGGCGGCTCGTCAGCACTGCCATGGTGACTGGCAGCGACAGCCCCGAGCAGATCGACGACGCCGCGCGGATCATGGACTCGACGGTCGGCGACGCGGAGATCGGCGACGGCTGCCGGCTGTACGAACGGATCTCGATCAAGAATGCGCACCTGGAACGCGATGTCGAAGTCAACGCGGGGACGTACGTCGAGAACGCGGTCGTCGCGGCTGGCGGGACGGTGACCGAAGACGTCGGTCCACGGACACCCGTGCTCGGCTCGCCGCCGAGCCAGCAGGAGCTCGACCTAGACGAGCGGCTCGATAGCTGAGGGAAGTGCGGTAGGGGTGGCGAGACAGGCCCGCGAATCAGGCCAGAACGGCGTCGAGTCCGCGCGCCGGGTAGGCGACGACGTGGTCGACGCCGATGTCCTCGAGGGCCTCGATCTGCGCCGCGACCTCGCCGGGGCCGCCGACGAGCGCGTAGTCCCGACAGGCCGCCAGGAGCGTCTCGCGGGTGTCGCCGGTCGCGCTACTGTCGGTCGGCGCGTCGTCGGGGAGCGCGGTGCGGACCGGCCCCCGCCGGCCGGCGTAGGCGCCGACGGCGTCGAGGATGGTGTCGGGATCGTCGGCGAGCACCGTCGGGGCGTAGACGGCGATCTCGTCCTCGAAGCCCGCGGCCCGTAGCGCGCGGATGTCGCGGTGAGTCGTCCGCGAGAGGAGGTCGAACTGGGTGCCACCGGCGGCGAGCGCGACCCGCTCGACGCCCTCGGTGCCGACCCAGGGGTCGGTCGATCCTTCGACGGCCGCGCCGAGCCGGGGGGCGACGGCCCGCTTGCGCTCCTCGTCGGTGAGGTACGCCGGGTTGCCGGCGACGAGTACCTCGCCCATCCCCGACGGGAGCGACGCGTGGAGGTCGTCGTCGCCCAGCGGGTCGAACCCGTCGGCCCGGACTGGCACCGTGACGCGGCACTCAAAGGAGGCGGCGAGGTCGGAGAGGGTCCCTGGCGATGGGATGTGCGCCCGGCCCTCGTAGTCGACCGTGACCGTGTCGACTGGGAGGGCGTGGGCGCGGGAGAGGTCCATCTCGCGGGGTTTGAGCGCCACTGCGTCGATGCCTGCGGCCGCCAGGCGGCCGTCCGTGACGACAGTCATTCGTCTGTGTCTGCTACCGAGAATTCCCCGAATAAATGGCTGTCACATCCGGCAGTTCTTACGCTAGGAGCTGTCGGTCGGGGGATTACCGTTGGGACTGTCAACTCATACTCGCCGATCGAGGAAGTCAGCGAGCAGCCGGAACATCCGGAGCTTCCGATCCTGGTCGGAGGAGGCGTGGCCCTCCTCGCCGAGTTCGCGATACTCGAACTCCCCATCTTCGCCCTCCTCGTAGCCGGCGTCCGCCAGCGCATCCCGGAAGATGTGGGCCTGCGACACCGGCACCCGGCGGTCGTTGACGCCGTGAACGATAAAGAGGGGTGCGTCGAGGTTCTCGACGTGGGTGACCGGCGAGCGCTCCTCGTAGAGGTCGGGGTTCTCTTCGGGCGTGCCGAGGTACTTCTCCATCAGCTCCGTCTTGAAGTGGGGCATCGTGTTCTCGTACTGATCTTCCAGATCCGTGAGGCCGATCCAGGCGATGCCGGCGTCGTAGAAGTCGGGGTACTGGACCAGCTGCCAGTACGCCGAGTAGCCGCCGTAGGAGCCGCCGAACACGACCACCCGGTCCTCGTCGATCCAGTCGCGGGTGTCGAGGACGTGCTCGGCGGCGACGGCGACGTCGCCCTGCTCGGCGCCGCCCCAGTCGTCGATGAGTTCCTCGACGAACTCCCGGCCGCGGCCGGTCGAGCCGCGGTAGTTCACCTGCAGCACCGAAAAGCCCTGCGAGACCAGCACCTGAGTGTAGAGGTTGAACCGCTTGGCGTCGCGGCCCCGCGGCCCGCCGTGGGGGTTGACAATCAGCGGTGAGCCACGCGAAGCGTTGCGATCCTCGTCGGACCCGCGGTCCGACGGCGGGGAGGATCGCTCACCGGAGTCGTACAGCAGCGCGCCGATCTCCAGTTCGTCGGAGGGGTCGTGCTCGACCGCCGCCTGGCGGGTTTCGGGGACGCCGTCCGACTCGACCGTGAGGTACTCGGCGTCGGCGAAGTCGTCGGGCGAGAACGGCCCGTACTCGGCCTCGATCAGCGTCTCCGATTCGTCGGTCGAGAGGTCGTACGCGAGCAGTTCGGGCCGCCGGGTCGGCGTCGTGTGCGTGAGGATCACGCGATCCTCGTCGAGGACGTGCTCGCCCCACGCGCCCATGCCGAAGCCGGCGACGCCGTCTGGCAGGTCGAACTCCCGGCCCTCGCCGGTCTCGAGGTCGTAGACGATCGGCATCGTCACCGCGTCGCGGTCGCGGGTGCCGACGACGCGCTCGCCATCGGGCATGAACGCTTTCGGCGACTCCTCGTAGCTGCCGTCGCCGAGCCACTCCACCTCCTCGGAACCGAGGTCGTAGACGCCGATCCGGCCGAGGTCTGCGGTGTTGTCAGAGACGAGCAGGCGCTCGCCGTCGGGCCCCCAGTCGATCGGGGCAGCCTCCGCACCGACCTCGCCGATCTCGAGGTTCCGGGGCGCCGAGCCGTCGACGCCGGCGACGTAGACGTCCTTGTTGTCGAAGTCGTCGGTTTCGTTTGTCGAGTACGCGACGCGTTCGCCGTCCGGCGAGAGGACGCCGCCCCAGACGGCGCGCTCGTACTCGGTGATCTTCGACGTCCCGTCGCTGTCCAGGTCGTGTCGGTAGAGGTTCATCTGGCCGTCGCGGTTCGACGCGAACAGCAGGGTGCTGCCATCGTCGCTCACGTCGGCGACGATGCACTGGCCGTCCATCTCGACGATCGGTTCCGTCTCGCCGTCGCGGGAGAGCGCGTAGACGTCGTTCTGCTCGTTGCCGTCCTCGTCGAGGTGGAAGAAGACGCGGTCGCCGTCGGCGTCCCAGGCGAGGAACCAGCGGGCGTTGCGGGGGACCTCGCCGTCGCTCCACTGGGCCAGTTCGCCCGACTCGGTGTCGAGGACGTGTAGTTCGTTCCGGCCGGAGACGTCGTAGTACAGCGCGACCTCGTCGCCGTCCGGCGACACTGTCGGGTGCGCCAGCGTCGGGAGGCTGGCGAGCTCTTCGAGGATGTCGTCAGGGTGAGCTGTCGTGCTCATCGTCAGGCAAACGCTAGCGCGCGGCCCTCATAAATGCAATCAGAACGATTTTTCTGTTCGGTGTGTGACACACAGGGTCGTGGGCCTACCCTGCCGGGGACGGCGGTCGCAGGCCGGTTGAAACCAGAACTGATGATCGGACTGCTACTGTTCGCCTTGGAGTACACCGGTCGCGACCAGTATCTCACGGGGAAGACGGTCGCGCTCGTCGGTGCCGTCCTCCTCGGGTTGGGGCTGCTCGCCGTGCTCGCCGGGATCGGCGTGCTGTCGCGTCCGAACGCGGCTGCGAGTCACCGGCGGCACCCGCCGCCGGAAGGGAGATCGCTGCTACTCCCGGGTGTGGGGGGCGCGGTGTTCCTCGACGGTGGCGAACGACTCGTTCATCGCGTCGCCCACGCGGTCGAGCAGGAGGCCGTCGGCGACGGCCGCCGCGATGGCGTCGACGTCGCGGTGCAGCGGCCGGTCGTCAACGACCGGCGGGACGAGCTCCCGGACGGCGTCGTACAGTTCTGCGGTCCCGCGGCCCTGGGCGAGGTCGTCGTCGACGTACTCGGCCGCCTCACAGCCGGCGAGCAGTTCGATCGCGAGCACGCTGCGGACCCGCTCGACGGTCTCGCGCAGGGCGTAGGCCGACGTCGCGCTCA
This sequence comes from Halobacteriales archaeon SW_7_65_23, assembly GCA_003022725.1. Taxonomy (GTDB): domain Archaea; phylum Halobacteriota; class Halobacteria; order Halobacteriales; family Haloarculaceae; genus Halovenus. Next base: position 15,719 of record PXSQ01000092.1, read on the forward strand.
TGCTCACGTGGTCCTCCTGGCCGCCGCTGACCGGCGTGTTGTCGACGGCGGCGTTGCCCGTGGCGCGACACTCGTTGAGTAGCGCCGCGGCCGTGTACTGCGCGATCATCAGCCCGGACTCCAGCCCGCTCTCGTCGGTGAGAAACGGCGGCAGGTGGGGCTCCTGGCGGTTCGGATTCACGAGCAGGTCGACGCGGCGCTCGCTGATCGCCGCCAGGTCCGTCAGCGCGTCGGCGGCGTACTCCAGGCGATGCGCCAGCGGCGCGCCGTGGAAGTTGCCGCCGGAGACGACCGCCGCGCGCTCGGTCTGGCTCGTGCGTGGATCGACGTCGTCAGCGGCGAAGATCAGGGGGTTGTCCGTCGCGCTGTTGAGTTCGGTCGCGACGCCCTCCCGGAGGTGCGCGACCGCCTCGCGGACCGCGCCGTGGACCTGCGGGAGACACCGCAGCGAGTAGGGGTCCTGGACGCGGTCGCAGTTGCGGTGGGACTCGACGATTTCGGAGTCGGCGGTCAACCGCCGGACGTTCGCCGCGCTGGCGGCGTGGCCGGGATGGGGCCGGACCCCGGCGATGGCCTCGTTGCTCGTCACCGTCGTCCCCATGCCGACCTCCGTCGTGAGCGCGCCGGCGGCGTCGGCCGCATCGAGCAGGCGCTCGGCGTCGACGACCGCCAGTGCGCCCAGGCCGACCGTCAGCTGTGTGCCGTTGATCAGCGCCAGTCCCTCCTTCGGCGCGAGCGCGAGCGGTTCCAGCCCGGCTTCGGCCAGGGCGGCGTCGCCGTCGAGCCGGCCGTCGACGCCGTCGACTGACGCCTCCCCCTCGCCGATGAGGACGAGCGCGAGGGGCGCAAGCGGCGCGAGGTCGCCGGACGCGCCGAGGCTGCCGGTCGAGCGGACCACGGGGTGGACGCCCTCGTTGAGCATCGTCGCGAGGTGGTCGACGACGACCTCCCGCACGCCCGAGTAGCCCAGCGAGAGCGCCTGGAGCCGGGTCAGGAGCATCGCCCGGACCACCTCGCGGTCCAGTTCCGCCCCGGCACCCGAAGCGTGGCTCCGGACGAGATTGGTCTGGAGCTGTTCGAGCCGGTCGCGGGGGATGCGCTCGCTGACCAGTTCGCCGAAGCCGGTGTTGATCCCGTACACCGCCTGGTCGGACTCGATCACCGACGCGACGCGATCCCGGGAGGCCCGCACTTGCTCGCGGGCGCTGTCGCTGATCTCGACCGGCGCGTCCTCGCGTGCGACGCGGGCGACGTCCTCGGGCGTGAGGCGCTCCCCGACGACGACCGGCTTCACGCCTGCTCACCTCCGTCCCCATCAGTCGCGTCACTGTCAGCGGGGCCCTCCCAGTTCTCGAGGAGCACGCGGCCGTCAGCGACGACCAGGTCGCCGTCGGCGAGGACGGTGTCGACACGGTTGGTGCCGGCGTTAGCCGCCATGTGGACGTGCGAGGGCAGTTCGACGACGACCAGGTCCGCCACAGTTCCCTCCGCGAGCGTGCCGGTGCCGTCGGCGGGCCCATCGCTGCCGACGCCCCGGTCGAGCGCCAGCGCAGCGTCGTGCGTCGCACCGCGAACTGCCGTCTCCGGTTTGAGGCCCATCCGGAGGCAGGCCAATGAGACGACAAACGGCATGCTGTGGACGAAACAGCTCGGGTTCAGATCCGAACCCAGCGCCAGCGGCGTCCCCGCATCGAGGAACGGCTCGGGGTCGGCGTACGCCTCGCCGAGTGCGAACGCCGTCGCTGGCAGCAGCGTCGGGACGACGCCAGCGTCGGCCAGCGCCCGCGCGTCCTCGACGGTCGCTTCCAGCACCCGCCGGGACTGCTCGACGTCGAAGACGCCCGCCTCGCAGAAGACGTCACAGAACTGAGCGATCCCCTGCTCGGCAACCGCCGGCAGCTGCTCCTCGACGACGCTGTCGACGTACTCGTCGGTGTCTGTATCCTCGGGCACCGCGTGGGCACCCATGAACGTCGGGACGAGGTCGACCGGGTGGCGCTCGTCGGCGCGCTCGATAGCCGCGAGCATCCGGAGTTCGGTCTCGGTGTCGAGCCCGTAGCCGGACTTCACCTCCGCCGTCGTCGTCCCGTGGGCGAGCAGTACGTCCAGTTGCTCACAGAGCGCATCGACAAGCTCGTCCTCGCCGGTCTCGCGAACCGCCTCGACAGTGACTGGGATGCCGCCGCCGGCCTCCATGATCTCGGTGTACGTCTTGCCCTCGATGCGGGCGACGAACTCGTCGGAGCGGTCGCCGGCGAACAGCGCGTGGGTGTGGGGGTCGACGAAGCCCGGCAGCACCGTCCGACCGGTCGCGTCGATAGTTTTCCCCGCACGCTCCGGCGGGTACTCGCGACAGACGTCGTCTGTCGGCCCGACGGCAGCGACGCGTCCGTTCTCGACGGCGAGGGCGCCGTCCTCGACGAGTTCGAGGTCACGCACCCCCTCACCCGGGCCGACGACGAGTTCCGCCGCGCCGTGGACGACGAGATCGGCGTCAGGCACGGTGGATCCCCTCCCCGGTCGACCGCCCGCCGCCGCTCGCAAACGCCGCCAGTGCGTGTGCGACCGCTCGTGCGGCCGCCGCCGCGCTCCGCCCGTCAGGACACAGCGGCGGCGCGGTCTCGACGACCTCGAAGCCGGCGACCCGGTCGTCGCTCATGAGCAACCGGACGACCCGAAACAGTTCACGCGTCGTGATCCCGCCAGGGGTCGGCGCCGAGACGCCGGGCGCAGCGGCCGCGTCAAGCACGTCCAGGTCGACGCTGACGTACAGCGTCCCCGCCGACAGCGCCGAGAGTGTCTGGTCGGCGGCCTCGATCGGATTGTCCCCGACTTCCTCCGCCGTAACGATCTCGCCGCCCTGCTCGCGCAGGTACTCGGCGTAGGCCGTGGAGGTCTCGAAGTGCCGGGCACCGAGCACGGCGAGGCCGTCGAGGCCGGCGTCGTGGAGCTGCCGGTACGGGGTGCCGCTGGACGGTTCGCCCCGCAGTTCCCGGCAGTCGAGGTGGGCGTCGAGGCTGACGACGCCCACTCCGCCCTCGCGGTCGAGCAGCGGCGCGACGTTCGGGTACGAGAGGGAGTTGTCCCCGCCGAGGAACACCGGGAGCATCTCCTCGCCCGAGGCGTTGTCTCCCGCGCCCGTCACCTCGTGCACCGCACTCGTCACCTCGCAGACGGTCGACTGCGCGTCGCTCACGGCGACGCCGTCGGGAATCGCCACGTTCCCGAGATCACCGACGGCACCGACGGGACCGGCGTCGAACTGGTGGGTCTTCACGCCCGCCAGCGCCTCGCGGATCGCGGCCGGGCCCTTGCGCGCGCCGGGCGTGCCGATCACCGCGCCGTCGTAGGGCTCGCCGACGATGACTGCAGTTGTTCCTTCGAGGGAATCTAGTCTCGCGGGCGTGACGACGTCGCCGAACTGCTCGTCGTTCGGATCCGTCGACGGGCCGTCCCAGTCGCCGGCGGGATCCAGCGGAATGTCGGGTGTCATCGTTCCCGGTCCCGTCGCGGTACGGCCACGTCCGACTCCTCGGCCGCGTCGAGGGCCTCCTCGTAGCCGGCGTCAGCGTGGCGGATCACGCCCATCCCGGGGTCGGTCGTGAACACCCGGCGGGCCTTCTCCGCGGCGAGATCCGAGCCGTCGAGGACGACGTGGTTGTTGGCGTGCAGCGAGTTGCCGATGCCGACGCCGCCGCCGTCGTGGACGCTGACGATATCCGCGCCGGCGGCGCAGTTCAGCAGTGCGTTGAGGATCGGCCAGTCGGCGATCGGGTCGCTGTCGTCTTTCATCGCCTCGGTCTCGCGGTTCGGGCTGGCGACCGACCCGGCGTCGAGGTGATCGCGGGTCACGACGACGGGGGCGCTGATCTCGCCTTCCGCGACGAGGTCGTTGATCCGCAGCGCGAACTCCGCTCGTTCGGTGAGGCCGCCCTCGACTCCGGCGGTTTCACCGCCTCCGTCCCGGGGCGTCTCCGACGCCCCGCTTGCCTCGTAGCCCAGCCAGCAGACCCGACTGGGGAGACCCTGGAACTCCACGCGCTCCTGGGCGAGGTCGATCCAGCGCAGTAGCCCCTCCTTCCCGGGGAACAGCTCGCGGATCGCCTCGTCGGTCCGGTGGATGTCCGCGGGGTCGCCAGACAGCGCGACCCAGCGGAACGGCCCCTTGCCCCGGCAGAACATCGGCCGGATGTACGCCGGGACGAACCCGGGGAAGTCGAACGCGTCCTCGCGGTCGAACGCCTCCTTCACCTGCCCGCGGATGTTGTTGCCGTACTCGAAGGCGATTGCCCCGCGCTCCTGCAGGGCGAGGATAGCGTCGACGTGGCGCTCCATCGTTTCCAGCGCCTCCTCCTGGTACCGCTCGGGGTCCTCCTCCCGCAGGTCGTCGGCCTCCGCGACGCTGTAGCCGCTGGGGTAGTACCCCTCGATGGCGTCGTGGGCGCTCGTCTGGTCGGTGACGACGTCCGGGATCACGTCGCGGTCGAGCAGCCCTTCGAGGAAGTCGGCGGCGTTCATGTGGACGCCGACGCTGTAGCGCTCGCCGGCCTCGGCGGCCTCGCGGGCCCGCTCGATGGCCTCGTCGAGGTCGTCGGTCTTTGCCATGCAGTAGCCCGTCTCGATCCGGCGGTCGATGCGCTCCTCGTCGACCTCCGCGGCGATGCAGACCCCCTCGTTCATCGTCACCGCGAGCGGCTGTGCGCCGCCCATCCCGCCGAGACCCGCGGTCGCCACTATCTTGCCTTCGAGGGTACTGTCGTACTCCTGGCGGGCGAGTTCCGCGAGCGTCTCGTAGGTGCCCTGGAGGATGCCCTGGGTGCCGATATAGGCCCACGAGCCGGCGGTCATCTGGCCGTACATGATGAGGCCCTTGGCTTCGAGTTCGTGGAACGTCTCCCAGTCGTCCCAGTTGCCGACGAGGTTCGAGTTGGCGATCAGGACGCGCGGCGCGCGCTCGTGGGTCTCGAAGCGGCCGACCGCCCGGCCGCTCTGGACCAGCAGCGTCTCCTCGTCGCCGAGGTCGCGAAGCTCCTCGACAATCACGTCGTAGTCGTCCCAGGAGCGTGCCGCCCGTCCGGTCCCGCCGTAGACGACGAGCTCTTCGGGCTTTTCGGCCACCTCGGGGTCGAGGTTGTTGTTGAACATCCGTAGTGCGGCTTCCTGGCGCCAGCCCTCGCACTCGATGTCGGTCCCCGTCGGCGCGCCCTGATACTCGCGCCAGACGGGACTGGGTTCGCCGAGTCGGTCCGCCGCCGAACGCTGTTTGTGTCCCATGTACGGGAGCTACTCTTCCCGGCCACCTCTATCTTTTCGTGTCCCGGAATGTCAGCCGCGACTGAACCGTCGACGATCAGTACGTGTCGACGTCGGTACCGACAGAACAGACGTACTCGCCGGTAGCGACCTGCGGGAGCCGGCGGGTGCGCCAGAAGACACCGCTCGCGTCGGCCGTCACCTCCGCCTTGGCGTCGCCGAAAACGCCGGTGATCTCGAACAGCGTCGTGCTGGCCGAAACCCGGTCGCCGAGCTCGACCTTGAAGTCGACGAACCCGCCGGCAGGCGCGCCGTACTGCTCGAAGCCGGTCGCGCGGACCTGCGCGTGGGTCGTCGGCCGGCCCTCAAGGAAGCCGTAGTGGGTGAGCACGTTGAACACGCCGTCGACGCCGAGCTGGACGCTCTCCTCGTCCCAACCCACTGACCCCCCGAGTTCGGGGTCGACCGTCGGGACGCCCTCGTCGGGGGCGGCGCGGGCGAGCTGGCCGTCGGGCCCCTTCTGGTCGAGGACGTGCCCGCAGCCGAACACCTTCGCGAGTTCGAGGCAGTCGTCGTGGAGCCGGTGGCGCTTGCCACACCGGACCCGCACCTCGTTGATCATCCGCGAGGTCGAGCCCTGGTGGAGGTCCAGCGCCAGATCGGCACGCGTCGCCGCGCCGAACGTCGCGGCCGCGAGCCGTTCGGTCGAGGTCCCCTCCTCGTCGCCGGGGTACGCCCGGTTGAGCTTCGTGTCGTCGATCGGGTTGCGGTGCTCGCCCATCTGGAAGGCGAAGTAGTTCGCGATCCCGACGATCAGGATCGTCCCGGAGATGTCGGCGGGATCCAGCTGCGGGACGACCCGCCGGACGACCCCCACGCCGTTGAGCTCGTCGCCGTCGCTTGCGGCCTGGATGTACAGCGTCTCCCCCTCGCTCGCGCCGTTGACGACCGCGACCGGCAGCCCGACCGTGCTGCCGTCCCGCGCCTCCCCGATCTCGAGCCTGCCGGTGTCGACCTCGCCGCGAGCGGCACGCGCCGTGCCCAGCCTCGTCATTACCTACAGTCGATGGTCCCCTGCTCTTTAGGGGTTCGGAATTCCTCGTCGGGCGGGAGCGTGCACCGTTCGTTCTGCTGGGGTTCGGTCCCCACAACAGCCCATAATCGGGAGTCACGTATCTGAAATCTTTTACTTGCTGAGTCGTAACGGCGGCTATGGAATTCAACCTGCCCGTGTCGGTCGGCATCCTCGGAGCGATCATCGTGGCCGGCGTCGGCGGCCTGGCTGCGAGTGGCGTGATGAGCACGGAGACGGTCCTGATGATGGTCGCTCCCTCGATGATCGTGTTCGCCGCAATCGTCTTCGCAATCGGCGTTATGCACGGTCAGTACCGCGCAACGACGCAGTAACGTCACCGGCGCGGACTGCTGTGGAGTCACTCTCGCCACCGTCCGCGACGACCCACAGTGCCGGCTCCGTGCTCTTGGTCTGGCCTCCATCGTCAGCCCCGTTAGGCAACGCGACCGTCGCACCGACGGAAAGCGGCGCGAGCACGCCCGCGACGAGCGCGCCCGGGTCGGTCAGGCTGGCCGACAGCATCACCTGGCTCGTGTCGTCCAGGCCGTGATCCGCGACGACATCCTCGGCGACGGCGAGCAGCGTCTCGTGGCTGTAGCTCTCCCCGTCGGCCCGCAGGGCCGGATCGGTCGCCGCGACCGGTTCGGGCGGCGCAGTCGGGTTCTCGCTCCACAGTTCCGCCTCGAAGTGGGCGACTGCGGGATCCTCAGGCGGCCCGCCGTACGCCAGCGTCGAGCACCGGGGTGCCGTCTCGGAGGACCGCCACGCCGGCGCGACGAGCGCCCGCGACTCGACCGGCTCCGCAGGCGTTACGTCGACGGTCGCACCGACGGACGCCCCGCCGAGGATCGCCAGCAGCGGCTCCGCCGCGTCGAGGTACCCCATCGCGGCGTCCCCAATGCCCGTGTCGTCGCCACGCTCCGGGGCGTCGGGTGCGTCGCCGGCCGGCGCTTCCTTCGGGCCGACCGCCACCGTCACGGTCGCGCCGGGGTGGACGCCGTAGTGGCCCAGCAGGTTGCCGGCCTTGAAGCAGTTGGTCGCGAACTCCCGGTAGCTGTACGGCGCGGACCGCTCGGCCGCGTCGAGCACGGTCCCCTCGCGGTCCTTCGCGGCGGCGACCAGCTCCTTGAGCGTCGCTTCCCCGGCCATCAGAAGGAGTTCCGGAGACGGTCGAAAAAGCCCTGTTCGACCTCGATGTCCTCGCCGCCGGCCGCGCTGCTCCTCGTTGAGCGACTCGGGCGTGACGACCTGCACCTGGACGTAGAGGTCGCCGTGCCCGCGGCGCTTGAGCCGGGGCATCCCCTTGCCCTCCAGCCGGAACGTCTCGCCGCTCTGGGTGCCCTCGGGGAGGTCGAACTCGACGGGGCTGTCCAGGGTGTCGACGGTGACGGTGTCGCCGAAGACGGCCTGCGGGAACGAGATCGGCTCGCGTTTCTTCAGGTCGTCGCCGTCGCGCTCGAACTCGGGGTGGTCCTCGACGCTGATCTCGACCAGCAGGTCGCCGTTGCGTGCGCCACGCTCGCCGGGCGCCCCCTCGCCGTTCATCCGCAGCGTCTGGCCGTCGCGGATGCCCGCGGGGATGTCCACCTGCAGCGTGGCCTCGTTGCGGACGATCCCCTCGCCGCGGCAGGCCGAGCAGGTCTCCTCGTAGAGGGTGCCCTCGCCCTCGCAGCGCCGGCAGGTCGTCCGCTGTTGCATCCGGCCGAACGCGGTCTGGCGGACCTGGGTCTGCTGCCCGCGGCCGTTACACTCCGGGCAGGTCCGGGAGTCGGTGCCCGGCGGGTGGCCGCGGCCGTCGCACTCGCCGCACTGCTCGGGGCGAGTCACCCTGATCTCCTTGGTTGCGCCCTCGTAGGCCGTCCCGAGGTCGATCGACATCCCCGTCTTGAGATCCTGACCCGTCCGCGGCCGATCGCGGCCGCGCGACCCGCCGCCGAAGAACTGGTCGAAGATGTCCTGCATGTCGCCGAACGGCCCGCCGCCGCCGAACGGGTCGCCGCCGGCCCCGGCACGGCCGCCGCGACCGCCGCCGCCGACGCCGCCGCGTTTCTCGGCCTCGACGAACCGGTCGTGGCCCAACTGGTCGTACTGCTTTCGCTTCTCCTCGTCGGTCAGCACCTCCTTGGCCTTCTTGGCTTTCTTGAACTTCTCCTCGGCGTCGGGGTCGTCGCTGACGTCCGGGTGGTACTTCCGGACGGCCTCGCGGTAGGCCTCCTCGATCTCATCCGTCGAGGCGTCCCGGGAGACTCCAAGCACGTCGTAAAAATCCTCTGTCATCAGTTAGGGATGGTTACTGGACTCAGCTACTAAAACGGCCCGGGTTCGGTGTCGGAATCGTGATCGACGCTGATTGGATCACTGCGACGCAGAAAGCCCTCGGCGCGCTCGCTAGGAATGAGTATCCTGGCAACCGCAAACGGAGCTGCAAAGAAAGCCCTCGGTGCGCTCGCCTCCCGCGGCTCGTTGCGCTCCTCGCTCGCTTCGCTCGCTGCGGTGCTTACGTCGCCGGGGTTCGGCGACCGCACCTCGCCCTTTCAGTCCGCCAGGGGCGTTGTCTGAGTAGACGGCAGGAACCTAGCGGTTGATCGGCCGGGAGAAACGCCGCTGTGGTATTGAGGAGTTACAGCTGAAGGTGTGAGGTCGAGTCGGGCATGTCGTCGTCATCGTCGTCGTCATCGGCGGGGCCCTGCCAGAGGAAGTCGACGTCGTCGTCGGTGAGGTACACCTGGCCGTCCTCGACCGTGATGTCGACCGACAGCAGCGTCGTCTCGGCGGCGTCGCCGTTGTCGCAGTAGCCCGAGCAGGCGTCGAAGACGGAGCCGTGTTTGGGGCAGACGATGCCCCCGTCGCGGACGACCGCGCCGATCCCCTCGCGATGGAGCCGCTGGGCCTCGTGGGTGCAGTTGTTCACCCAGGCGTTGACCGGGCGGTCGACTGTCTCGTCCTTGCAGGGAACCAGAAACACCTCCTGGTTCTCGTCCAGGCTGTTGCGGACCGTGAACAGCCACGACCCTTCCTCGCGAACCGTCTCGACGCTCGTGAGCCGGTAGCGGTCAGCCATGCCACCCAGTTCGGGGAGCAGTAGGTTAACTCTGTTCAACAACCGCCGCCCGCTGTGGAACGGCGTGGGCTACCTCCGTTCGAGGAAGTCCTGGAACAGTATCTGGATGTCGCCGATCGACAGCTCCCCGTCGGTCCGGAAGTCGAACGCGTCGACGTTGTCCTGGACGGCGTCGCTGTCGCGCTGCTGGAAGAACGTCTGGACGTCCGCGACCGTGAACGCGCCGTCGCCGTCGACGTCGCGGTACAGCCCGTCGCCGTTCAGGTCCTGTGGCGGAGCGTCGCCCACGACCGGCGGTGGCCGCTGCGACCCTCCGACCACGATCCGCACTCCAGTCTCCGCGTCCGCGGCCGGGCTCGCGACGGTGGCAGTGTACTCGCCGGCGTCCCCGCCGACAGTCTCCCACGTCAGCGTCTTCGTCGTCGACTCCCCGCCGGCGAGCGTGACCTCGGTCGCGTCCCGCTGCTGGCCGCCGACCGTCAGCGTGACCGTCTGCGTGCCCCCGGTGTCGCCGCTGTTTGCGAGATCCACGTTGACCGAGAGCGTCTCGCCCTCCGCGACCGGCGAGTTCGTCCCGTCGATCGCCACTGCGAAGTTCGCGGGCCCCTCGACGCTGACCCCGCGCGCGTCGCTGTCGTCGTCGCTCTCGACGGTAGCAGTGTGCTCGCCGGCCTCGCCGCTGCCGGTGTCGACCGCCAGCGAGACGCTCGTCGATTCGCCCGGCGAGAGCGTCGCCGACGTCGAATCCCCCCCGAGCACGGGCACGTCGAGCACGATCGTCTGGGTGGCGCTCTCCTCGCCGGTGTTCTCGACGGTCGCGTCGACGGTCAGCGTCTCGCCCGCGCCGATCGGCGAGTTGGTCCCGTCGATCGTCACTTCGAAGTTCGCGGGGAGGCTCCCAGACGCGTAGTCGGCCGCGGCCTTGACGTCGATGATCCCGTCCCCGTAGCGGGTGCCCTGCGTGTCGCCGTCGGGATGGTCGGCTGTCTCGACCAGGGCTCGCTCGATCTGGGGGACCGTCAGCTCACGGCTGGTCGCAGCCTGCAGGAGTGCCGCTGCCCCCGAGACGTGCGGGGTAGCCATGCTGGTTCCCGATTTGCTCCTGTACTCGCCGCCCGGGAAGGTACTGTGTATGAAGACACCGGGCGCCGAAACCGACGGCACGACGTACTGCTGGGGCCACTCTCTCGGCGCGTCGTCCTCCCACGCACTCTCGGTGTCGATCTCCTCCCCTGAGGAGAAGCCTACGATCTCCTCGCTCGAATCGGCCGCGCCGACACTGAGGGTGTCGTAGACGTTCCCCGGGGAACTGCTCGTCCCCTCGCCGGCGTTTCCGATCGCCCCCACGACCAGCGTCCCGGCGGATTCGGCGTCACGGACCATTTCGATAAAGCCCTTTGTGTAGCCCGGTCCGCCGAGACTCAGTGAGAGGATGTCCGCGTCATTGTCGACGGCCCACTGCATCCCCGCAGCGATCTGTGAGAGAGTGCCGACACACTCCCTGCCGCTACAGTTGGTCAGCACGGCGCCGTGGCGGAGCGTCACGTCCGGAGCAACGCCGATCTGGGTGCCGCTCGCGTCACCGCCGGCGACCGTCCCGCTGACGTGAGTCCCGTGTCCCCAGGAGTCGTAGTCCTGGGGCTCCGTATCCATCTCGTTGCCGCGGTCGTCCCACTCCCCCCACGCGGCCAGGTCGATGTCGGGGTGGTCCGCGTCGACGCCGGTGTCGAGCACGGTCACCACGATTCCGGAGCCTTGCGTCCCGTAGGACTCCCAGACCTCCGGCGCGTTGATCTGTTCCAGCCCGTAGGTGTAGTGGCTCGACAGCGTCCCCATTCCTGTCTCCGTCACCGCCGGCGCCGCGACTCCGGCGTCCGGTTCGACCGTCGGCCCGGTGACTGCGGAGCTAGTATCGACCGTCACCTCGGCGTTCGGCCCGACGTGCTTGACGCCGTCGATCGACGCGAGGTCGCGCACGTCCGCGCGGCCATGATCGATCCGCACGACTGCCATGTTCCCCAGCCAGAAGTTGTCAAGCACCGTGACACCCGGCGTCGCTTCGGCGTAGCGGTCGAGCGCCGCCTGGTCGCTGCTCGCCCGGTCCCGCAGGTGATCGGCGCTGACCTCGCTCCCGTTCCCGGTCGCGGCGGCGACGGGGGTGTCGGTCCCGAAGTACACGACGACGACCTGCTCGCCCGTCGCGTCGGTCACCTCGGGGCTGATCGTCGCGCCGTCACCCGGCCCGCTCCCGGCTGCGAGTCCGGCCGCGCCGCCGGCAATCACGAGCACAGCGACAACAGCGAGAACTACGATCCGACCGCTGCGAGTCTCATCTAACCCGACCCGGCTCATCGACGACCCCCCAGTCGCCTCGTCCGACCGCCCCGCCTGCCCCTGATACCGGTAGGATGAATCATTAACGGTACCATACCATCAACCAATAAAAAGGAACTGGTTGGGTTTCAATCTGTGATACTCCCTGACATGGAATGTCCGTCATTCAGTTTCATACTGTCGGACGTAATTTCGTGGAGTCACGCGTCACGTTCAGCCGTTCACCCGTGCGAATACAGCCAGGAGAGTGTCACGATGTGACACAGAGTTGTCACTGAGACATGTCCGCGGATCCGTTCGTTCGCGTCGTACAGCTCGATGCCCTCCGCGAGGAGGGCCGGGAGATCGTCGCACCTGCCGGCAAATCGGTCGCGCTGTTCTACCACGACGAGGAGGTGTACGCCGTCGACAACCGCTGTCCACACATGGGGTTTCCGCTGTCGGAGGGGTCGGTCGACGACGGCATCCTGACCTGTCACTGGCACCACGCGCGGTTCGAACTCGCCTGCGGGGACACGTTCGACATCTGGGCCGACGACGTCCAGACGTACCCCACAGACGTCCGTGATGGCGAGGTGTACCTCGACCCCGACCCGGAGCCGGACGTTCCGCCGGAGACGTACTGGCGCAACCGCATGGTCGACGGCCTCAGCGAGAACCTCCCGCTGGTGATGGCGAAAAGCGTCATCAACCTCGATAGCCTCGGCGAGGGGTTCACGACGCCGCTGGAGACGACACTGGAGTTCGGCATCAGCTACCGGTCGATGGGCTGGGGTCGCGGCCTCACGACGCTGGGCGCCATGGCGAACCTCTATGACTGGGTCGACCACGACGGCAAACTCCGGGCGATGTACGTCGGCGCCCGCGAGGTTGCCGACGAGACCGCCGGCGAACCGCCCCGCTTCGAGAAGTACGCGCTGGACAACGGCGATCTCACGAAGGAGCGGCTCAAGGGCTGGTTCCGCGAGAACTGCGAGGTCCGCGATTCCACCGGGGCCGAGCGCGTCATCCGGACGGCTGCCGCCGTCCTGCCGCCCGACGAGGTGGTGGAGATCCTGGTCGCCGCAGCGACCGACCACCTCTACATGAACGCGAGCCACACGCTCGATTTCGTCAACAAGGCCTGCGAGACGCTGGACCACGTCGGCTGGGATCGCGCGCCGGACGTGCTGGGGGCTGTCGTCGACGGGATCGCCGACGGCTCCCGCGCCGAGGAGAGCTCCCAGTGGCGCCAGCCGATCGACGTCGCCTCGCTGGTGTTCGACGCTCACGACGCGCTGCCCGACCTCGCCGCCGCCAGCGAGGGCCGCGAGTGGGAGCGTCCCGACGAGTTCGTCGAGCTCCTGCTCTCGGACGACCCCGAACTGGTCGTCGACACGCTGCAGGGTGCGATCCAGGCCGGCGCGACGGCCGAGCAGCTCATCGACGCCGTTGCCGACGCAGCCACGCGCCGGGTCGCTCAGTTTGCCACCAGCAACGAGTTCAGCGACTGGAACACGGTCCATCACACGTTCAGCTACGCGACCGCCGCGCACGAACTCGCCCGGCGGACTGACGCCGTCGACGCCTACCGGCCCGCCTTCGACGGCGCGATCAGCGTCTACCTCGATCGCTTCCTCAACGAGCCCGCAGCGCCGCTGCCCGACCCCGACGGGAGCGACCGCGAGCCCGCGACAATCCGCGACGACCTGCTCGCCGCCCTCGACCAGCAGGGCCAGGTCGACGAGGCGGGGCGACTCGCCGCCGAGCACTTCGCGGCGGGCGGCGACTCCGAGGCGCTGATCAAGACCCTCGGCGAAGGCCTGCTGCGGGAGGATCCGCAGTTCCATACCCTCCAGAACGTCGAGGGGGCGATCCGGCGCTACGACCGCGCCGACACCGAGGCCGGCGAGCGTCTGGCTCTCGTCGCGACGGCGCGGTACCTCTCGGCGCACTCGCCGACGCGGCGCTCCTCCGAGCAGACCTTCACCATCGCCCGCCGGCTCCACCGCGGCGAGAATCTCCACGAGGAGTAAGTCGAGCTGACTGACTCTGCCGTCCAGTTTCTGCCGGCTGACAAACCGCCGGGTTTCTGCTGTCTGATCACTCCTCATCCTGGCGGACCGAAAGGGCGAGGCACGGTTGCGGTCGCTGAGCAGGCCCTATCTGAGCGACCGACGGGAGCGAAGATATCCTGCTCAGCGTGACCCGCAAGCGCGCCGAGGGCTTTCCCCGTCACAGCGGTAAAAACAGACGTTCCAATTCCTGGCTAGCGCACCGAGAAAAATACTGGCCGAACTCACGAGAAAGTACCAGGGATTTATGTGAGATACTCGACCAGTTGTGGCATGGCACTGGACAGTCGGGGGGAGATACCGCCGTTTCTGCTGATCGGCGTCGTCCTGCTCGTGGTCGGCGGTGGGCTCTTCACGTACGGTCAGTCGGCAGTCGAGGAGGAGCAGGCGGCACTCGAGAACGCCGTCGAGATTGAGGTCGAGATCCTCGAAACGGACATCGAGACGCGCGAACGGGCGACCAGCGACAGGGCAACCCCGGACGACAGCAACGACGACGCGGTCGGCGAGCAGCCCGAAATCGCCTACCGGCCGATCGTCGAGTTCAGCTACGAGTACGAGGGCGAACAGTACCGGAGTTCGAACCTCTATCCCGGCAGCGGATCGTTCACGGAGTACGACGACCGATCGGCCGCGGAGGACGATCTCGCGGGGTACAGCGAGGGTTCGACCGCGACCGGGTACGTCGATCCGAACGACCCCGGCGAGGCGTTTTTGCTCGCCGAGGAGTCGGGCACTCCACCCGGCATTATCCTCGTCGGCGCGCTGTTCATGCTGATGGGCGCGTTCGGGGTACTGGTGGGCGGGGGTGGGCTCGTCCGGAGCAAGCTCTGATAGTGATTGTTGTGACTCTTTACCGCCGGGTTTCTGCTGTCTGATCACTCCTCATCCTGGCGGACCGAAAGGGCGAGGCACGGTTGCGGTCGCTGAGCAGTACCTGTTGACACACTACCAAAACGACTATCGGGACTTGCCCCGTCACCCGGAGCATGACAGCCCTCTCCGCCGAGGAGTGGTACGACCTCACGAAAATTCTCGACGTCGCCGTGTCGCCGGACGGCGACCGAATCGCCGTCCTCACCACCGAATCCGACCCCGAGGAGGACGAGTCGGTCAACACGCTGTGGGTGGTGCCCGCCGACGGGTCCCGGGAACCCCACCGCCTCACGCGTGCCTCCGAGGCGGGCAGCCCGACCTGGAGCCCCGACGGCTCGAAACTCGGCTTCGTCGCCGCCCGCGAGGAGGATACTGATCTCCGCGTCGGCCGCGACGAAGACGACATCGAGGACGAAGAGAGCGACGGGGAAGCCGATGCTGGCGATGACGGCGAAGGGAGCGAAGAGGACGACGGCGAGGACGACGACACGGAGAACGGCGGCGGCAACGACGATCCTTCGACTGGGGGCCCGAGGGCGAGCGCGTGGTCGTGGCCGCGCGCGACCCCACCGAAGAGGAACAGGAGTTCCTCGACAAGCGGAAGGAGGACGGTCCGATCGAGGTCGAGCGCCTCCAGCACAAGTTCGACGGCGCGGGCTACCTCGACGAGGTGACGACGTACCTGTTCGTCGTCGACGTCGACACGCGGGAGGCGACGCGGCTGGACGACGCCAACGACGGCGGGTACGGCTACGGGCAGGGCCTGCGCCCCGCCTGGGGTGCCGACGGTCGGATCGCGTTCACCGCGAACCACACCGACTGGCCGGACGACAGCGACTTCACCGACGTCTACACCATCGACCCGGACGGCTCGAACCGCCGGAAGCTCACCGACGGGGAGCTTGCGGCGTACAGTCCGACCTGGAGCCCGGACGGCGAGCGCCTGGCGTTCGTCGCGCGGCCGCCCGAGAACTGGTACGTCCCAACGGAGGTGTACGTGACTGACGGCGACCGCGAGGAGTACGACTCGGTCTCCGGCGACCTCGACCGGACGCTAGCCCGTGGCGGCGGTCCGGAGTGGCTCGACGGCGAGACGAGCGCGTCTTCGACAGCCAGGACCGCATGGAAACCCTGGGCTCGCTCTCGGTCGGCGGCGACACGGTCGCGGTCGAGACCTCCCGGCCGTCCGGCGGTGGCCTCGACGCCATCGACGCGGCCGACCTCGACGCCGGTCCCGAGGCGGACGACCCCCGAACGCGGCTGACGGCGTTCAACGACGACCTCCTCGATCGGATCGAAACACCGGGCTGCCGGCGGCTCACCTTCGAGAGCGCCGACGAGACGGAGGTCGAGGGACTCGCGTTCTACCCGGAGTCGTTCGATCCCGACGACCCCGACCGGCGGGGACTGCTCCTCACCATCCACGGGGGGCCGATGGCCTACGACGAACCGGGCTTCAGGCTCCAGGACGCGTACTTCACCTCGCGCGGGTACGTCGTGTTCAAGGTGAACTACCGCGGGAGCACCTCCTACGGCCGGGACTTTTGTGAGATACTGCGCGGCGAGTGGGGGAGCTACGAGGTCGAGGACCTGCTCGCCGGCGTGGACGAACTCCTCGACCGCGGCTGGGCCGACCCCGACCGCCTGTTCCCGACGGGGTTCTCCCAGGGTGGGGTCAACACGGGCTACCTCGTGACCCGGGACGACCGGTTCACCGCCGCGGCGGCCGAGCACGGCATCTACGACTTCCGGTCCTGTTTCGGCACCGATGACTGCCAGAACTGGTGGGAATCGGACTTCGGGCTCCCCTGGGAGTACCCCGGGGAGTACAAGGATCGCTCCTCGCTGACCGACGTCGACGAGATCGAGACGCCGCTGCTCGTCACTGCCGGCGAGAACGACTGGCGCTGCCCGCCCTCCCAGTCCGAGCAGCTGTATGTCTCCGTCCGCAAGCAGGGCGTCGACGCGAAGCTGGTCGTCTACCAGAACGAACACCACAACGTCGGCGACCCCGACCGGGCGATCCACCGCCTGGAGACGATCGACGACTGGTTCGCCCGGTACGATCCGGAGCGCGAGGTGGAGGACGAGGAGGAATAATCGGCAGCGCGACCGTTCTTGCAGTAGTGACGGAGAAAGCCCTCGCCCGTTCAGTCCGCCAGGACGTGGACTGCCTGGGCGGTAAAGACTCGCAACAATCACTATCAAAGGGAGCAGGTTCGATATTCGAGAGAAGAGGGCGGGGAACAGCGGCGCGATCAGCTACCCAGGTCGCTGCTCGCGCGGGCGAGTTCCGCGCGGTGGCGCAGCGCCCAGTAGCAGACACCGGTGCCGATCAGACCCGCGGCGAGGATGTAGAAGAGCAGCTGCGAGGTGATCACGTCCTCCCGGTTCTGGAAGAGGTAGCTCGCACCCTCGCCGCCGAACGTCGCGAGGACAAAGGTGAGCGCTGCGATCAGAATCGACAGCTGCAGCACGCGAGCGCCCTCCCGGTACTCCTCCTCGAGGATGACGATCGCACCTACGAAGGCGATCGCCGTCACGAGGACGTAGAACGGAAGGCGGTCGGTGAGCCCGGTGACCTCGCCGGTCAGGAGCCCGACTAGCCCCAGAAAGCTCGCTGTCAGTGCGATCGTCGATGCAACCACGCGGCTCCGCCAGTCGTGTTCGGCGACTGATACTGGTGTGTCTCCGGCACGATCGGTTCTTACGCGGGAATCCGATCGACCACCGTCTCGCCGTCGACCACCAGGTTGTACGCGCCCTCGTCGTCGTTCCAGAGCACGAGCACGTTCTCGAAGCGCAACGCGTTGCCATACTCGGCGGTTTCCAGCCCCCGGTTGAGCGCCGACGGCTCTGTCAGCACCGCGAAGTGGTCGTCGCGCTGGCTGCCGTCGCCGACCAGAAACAGGGGGTTGCCGCCGTCGGCGAGATTCGGGCTCAGCTTCACACCAGCGCAGTCGATGCGTTCGGTGACGTGCCGTTGCATCTGGGCCATCTTCGCCGTCCGATCCGGGTCGGGCCGGAACGCGTTGGCCCGCGCGCCGTCCGTTCGTAGCACCGAGTACGCGTACTGCACGTCGACGTTGACGAACTCGCCGTCGCCCGGGTGGCGGTCAGGGGCCTCGTCCCCGGCGGGGTGCTCCGGCGAATCCTCGCCGGGATTTCCCTCGTCCAGTCGGCGCTGGAACGCCGGCACCGCCAGCGACGGCTTCCGGTCGAACGACCAGGAGTCAGTGCCCGGGCGCTCGCCGGGCCACAGCCGCACCGTCGGGGCGTAGACGGTCACGTCCCGTTTGGCCTCGATTTCGCGCTCGATCCGGCGGAGCCCGATCGCAGTGTTGCGGTCCGCGGGCGCGAGCGCGACGATCGAGCCGTCGTCGGCGAGGGTGTCGAGCAGGTCACCGAGCACAGCGACGGGCTCCTGGAGCTCCGAGAGGACGTTCGCACAGAGGATCAGGTCGTGCGACCCCTCGGGATCGAACGCCTCGATGCGCTCGCGGTGGACCGTCGGGTGGACGTTCCGGCCGGTGCCCTCGAGCAGCGACGCGAGGAGGTCGGCGGCGTCGCTGGGCTCGACGGCGTGGTACTCGACGAGGGCGTCCTCGGGGAGCAGCGCATCCACGCCCAGCGCAGGCCCGCCGACGCCCGCACCCACGTCCAGCACCCGGAGGTCGCGGGGCAGGCGGCCATCGGTCGCCAGGTCCGCGAGGACGTACTGGACTGCCGCGAAGTACGGCGCCAGGTGGTAGATGGCGTACCCCAGCGCTGTCGGCGCGTCGTAGGTCACCGGCTCGCCGCGCAGGTACCGGCGCTTGAAGTCCCGGATCAGGTGCCGGAGTTCGTCGCCGGACTCGCCGTCGGGCCAGCCGGGGCCGTACTGCTCGACGAGCTCGTCCTCGATCCGGCGCGTGATCGCCTCCGGCAGCGCCTCGACACCGTGGAACGTGAGTTCGACCGGGCCCGTCTCGACTGGCTCGAACCGGCCGTCCTCGCGTTCGAGCAGCCCGAGGGTCGTCGCCTCCTCGCGCAGGACCTGTCGAACGGCCGCAGGGTGGGGCTGGCCCGCGACGTATTCGTGGATCTCTTCGGGGTCGATCGGCCGGACCTGCCGGAGATACTTCGCATTGTTCCGGATCGACTCCCGCTGCTCGTCGTTCATCGATCCTGCTCCCGTTCGGCGGACGCCTGCTCACCAATACGGCGGTATATTCCCTCGAAGGTATCAGGATCAGCGGCGGCGATCTCCTGCGCTGCGGCGACGACGTCCTCGGCGCCGTCGAACGCTGCCTGGACGTCGGCGTACACACGCGGTTCGCTGCCAGTGACCTGCTCGACGAGCTCGGCCAGCGGTTCCGAGACGGTGGTGTGAAACGCCGGATCGACCGGTTCAGCGGCCAGGCCGAACGCAAGGACGGCGGCGTGCGTGCGCGCCTGGACGGTCTCCATCGCCTCGTCATGTTCGGCCGCGGTCGTCTCGAAGACGTTGTTCTCCCGTGCCACGAAGGTATCGCGGACCATCGTGACTGCGGGTCCATCCTCGTCGACGACCACCGGAACGTTGCCGGGCTCGCTCTCCGGGGCGAACAGCGGGTGGAAGCTCGCGCGCTCGCGGTCGAGTGCGTGCTCGCGCATTGCCGCCAGCGGCTCGGCCATCTGTCCCGTGACATCAACGATTGCCTGCTCGGCCCGGTCAGCGTAGGCGGCGATCGCGTCGCTCGCAGCGGGGAGCGGAACGGCGATGCAGACGACGTCGAACGTGTCGGCCTCCGCGGTTGTCGCCTCCTCACCGTCGGTGTTCGTGTCCTCGCCGGCGGGGTCGACGACCCGGCCACCCAGCGCGTCGGCAGCCTCGTGTGCGGCCGATCGGTCAGGGTCGACGAAGGCAACTGAGACCGAGCGGGGCGCGTCGTCGCGGAGGGCTTGCCCGAGCCAGCGCCCCATCGCGCCCGCGCCGACGACGAGTGCATCCATGTTGGCGTCTCTTGTCTGTGACCGGACTAAAGGGGTTCGATGGGCACGCTGTAGGCGGTCGGCCCCGAGGGTCGGCGGCGCTGCTCTCCCGACGGGACGCCGGTGATTGCCCGGGCCGAAGCCACAAACAGTTTAACGGCGTCTACACGAGTAGACAGCAATGGCGCAGCGAAACGATAATCGGGACAAGTGGAAGCGACGGGGCAAGATCGCCGGGGGAGTACTGATCGGCCTCGTCGTCGTGGTCGCCCTCCTTTTTCTCCTCGGCGTCATCGGCGTGCCGGACGCCGGACTGGAGGACAACAGCTGGGGCGAGGTCGACGACGAGCGCATCGAGATCCTGACGACGGTGTGGATCGACAACCCCAACCCGTTCGGGATCGGCGGCGACAGCGACGTCGAGTACGAGGTCGAACTGGCCGGGATCCACATCGCCGAGGGCGGCGCGACCGGCGTCGGCGTCCCCTCGGGCCGGAGCACGCAGACGTTCACGACCGACCTGCGCTACCAGCAGATCCCGCCGTGGTGGAGCAGCCACCTCAACGACGGCGAGGTGAGCGACGCGGTCGTCAACGCGACGGCCCACACCTCCGTCGGCCCGCTCTCGGGGTCGCCCTCGGGCACGTTCGAGCGCGAAGTCGACACCGACATCGAGGGCGCGCTCGACGAGGGCTTCTCACAGTTCGAGGGTACCTACAGCGGCACCAACACCGACGTCCGCGCGCCCGACGGCACCGCCATCGAACCGACTGTCGAGGTCGAGAACGTGACGACGCGCTGGGGTGAGGTGACCAACGAGACGACCGAGATTCTCGTCACCGCGCGGATCCACAACCCCAACGCATACCCGATCCCCACTCCGGCGTTCACCGGAAACCTGGCGTTCAACGACATCCCGGTCGCGGACTGGGAGGCCGGCGACGTCGAACTGCTGGAGGCCCAGGAGGGTGCCCTGATCCCCGGCGGCGAAACCGAACAGCGGACGTTCCTCGTCGTGATGGACAACGGGAACCTGCCCCCGTGGTTCGCCTCGCACGTCGAGAACGAGGAGTACACCCGGGTCGCCGTCTCGGGCCAGCTCGCGATGGAGATCAGCGGCAGCGAGGTGAGGATCCCGCGGGAAGGCGAGGGGATCACCTGCGAGTTCGACCTGACGACGTCGATCTTCGTCGACCAGGAGCAGGGGATGGCACTCGAGGCCTGCGGAACCACGCCGATCGAGACGACGACCGAGCAGTTAGAGGGGGCCGGCGCGGTGCTGGACCTCAGCAAGACCGACTGGTGGGAAGGGTTGCTCGACGGTGACGAGAACAATGACGGCGGCGA
This sequence comes from Halobacteriales archaeon SW_7_65_23, assembly GCA_003022725.1. Lineage (GTDB taxonomy): Archaea > Halobacteriota > Halobacteria > Halobacteriales > Haloarculaceae > Halovenus. Next base: position 36,672 of record PXSQ01000092.1, read on the forward strand.
CGACGACGGCGGCGACGACGACGATGGCGTCATTGGGGCTCGCGGTATCGCCGTCGACTCGCGGTGAGACCTTCCGGCCGGAGGGGCTCGCCGCACAACCGTTTACTCGGTCGAGCACCTACAGCACACGATGGATCGTGAACGCCTCGGCAAAGCCGGTGCTGGCGTGATCGGCGCGCTCGTCGTCGTGGTTGCACTGCTCTGGCTTTCCGGCGTCGTCGGCGTGCCGGACGCCGGACTGGAGCACAACAGCTGGGGCGAGGTCGACGACGAGCGCATCGAGATTCTGACGACAGTCTGGATCGACAACCCCAACCCGTTGGGCAGCGAGAGTGACGTCGAGTACGAGGTCGAACTCGCCGGCGTGCAGCTGGCTGCGGGCAACGAGACCGGCGTCGACGTGCCCCCTGGCCGGACCACCAGGACGTTCAGTACCGACGTCGACGCCCAGCAGATCCAGCCGTGGTGGAGCCGGCACCTCTCCAACGGCGAAGTGAGCACGCTCGTCGTCGACACCACAGTCGACACGTCGGTCGGGCCGTTCCCGGTCTCGCGGTCCGACACCTACGAGGAGGAGATCGATACCGACATCGAGGGCGCGCTCGATCGCGGCTTCTCCCAGTTCGAGGGGAGCTACACCGCCGACACTGACGCACCGGACTGGACCGGGATCGACCCGACCGTCGAGGTCGAGAACGTGACGGCCCGCTGGGGCGAAGTGACCGACGAGACGAGCGAGATGGCCGTGACGGTCCGCATCCACAACCCGAATCTCTACCCGATCCCCGTCCCGGGATTCACCGGGAGCGTCGAGTTCAACGACGTGCCGCTCGCTGACTGGACCGCCGACGAGGTCGAACTCCGGAACGTCTCCGAGGACGCGCTGATCGACAGTGGCGATGTCGAACAGCGGACGTTCCTGATCGCAGTAGACAACGGAAACCTGCCGGAGTGGTTCGGCACGCACGTCGACAACGGGGAGTACACGCGGGTCGTCGTCTCCGGGAACTTCGCGCTGACAATCGACGGCTACGAGGTGACGCTCCCGCCAGGAGGCCCCGGAATCACCTGCGAGTTCGACCTGACGACGTCGATCTTCGTCGACCAGGAGGAGGGGATGTCGTTCGATCGCTGCTAGTGACGTTCGCGGGCTGCAACACTGCACTCCCGGTTCACGGTCCAGTTGCTGCTGGCGAAACGGAGAGCTGTCATTTATATGTTCACGAGGCGCACCCGGAGACATGGACGAACAACAGAACCCGTTCGAAAGCCGAGCAGTACGCGGAGCGATCGGCCTCGCGAGCGGGCTCATGATCGCGATGGTCGCCCTCTTTTTTTTCGAGGGGACGATGCAGCTGTTCATGCTCGGGTTCGCGGCGTTCGACGCCGTGTTCACGCCGTACATGCTGAAGAAGGCGACTGTCCAGCAAGGGCGGGAGGGAGACCCGACAGCCTGATGACGGGACTCGACGAACTACGGAAAGTTGCCGACTATCAGTTCGGGGCGGGCGCCGGCGAGGCGCTGTTCCCGAGCGACGAGGAGCTGTCGGTCACCCGGACGAGTTCGGGGCGGCCGCGCCAGATCCACACAGCAGGCGGCGACCGGCTGTCGACCTACGGCACCGACGGCCGGTTCCGCCTGGGGCTGGCCGGCGGCCGACGTCTGCAGGCGGGGCTCGCAGATCCCGCATATCGCGTCGTCGTCGGCGACGAGAGCGAGCCGTTCGTCCGCGACGGTCGCAACGCCTTCGCGAAGTTCGTCCAGCGGGCCGACGAGGGGATCCGCCCCCGCGACGAGGTGCTGGTCGAACACGAAGACGGCTCGCTGCTCGCAGTGGGGCGAGCCGAACTCTCCGGCGGGGGGATGCTCGAGTTCGACTCCGGGATGGCCGTCCACGTCCGGGACAGTACCGGGTGAGGGAGTTGTGAGCCGGTACGGAGCGACCGCACCACATTATCTGATCTGATAGGGCGATCACAATTATTAACTACTTATATTCTATGTCTTGCGTATGGGAACCAGGGAGGCGACACGACGGGACGTCATCAAAGCAACTGCGACACTCGCAAGCGTCGGCACGGCAGGGGGGCTGAGCGGCTGTCTGGGAGACAATGACGACGGCGGGAACGGAAACGGGAATGGAAACGGAAACGGCAACGGCAACGGGGGCAACGAACCCCCACTCGATTACTCGCAGGGGCCCGACGCCGTCACGTCGAAATCGACGGCGATGATGGACATGAACTTCCAGCAGTTCCTCAACGACGAGGGCCTCAAGACGATCCTCGAAGCCAGTGCAGAAAGCGGGACTGGCGGGGGGCTGGAAGAACAGATGGACCGGGTCGAGAGCGAGCAGGGGATCGACCCGCGCCGCGTGTCCGGGATGATCGGGTTCGGCGATTCGGCCGAATCGATGGGCGGAAACATGAACGTCCAGCCCGACGCCTACAGTGGGAGCATCGTCTGGACGGAGTTCTCCCAAGAGGAGTTCGTCACCCTGCTCGAGGAGAACGCCACCGGCGAGATCACCGAAAGCGAGTACGAGGGGACCACGCTGTACACGGAGTCCGAGAGCGGTCAGGTCATAGCGTACCTCGGCGGCGGCGCCGTGACCTTCGGGAGCGAGGACGCCGTCACCGACACCATCGACCTCGCGGCCGGCAACGCCGACCCCTTCAGCGGCGAGGCGCGATCCCTCTATGAAGAGACACGGGACGGCCCGGCCCAGTTCGTCGCCCAGTTCCCCGACATCGAGGAGGAGATGTCCGGGGGCCAGGACGGGGGCGGCGGAATGCAAGTCCAGGGGCTCCTGACACAGGTGACGTGGGTATCGGGGTCGTTCCTCTACGACGCCGGGGACAACAACAAGGGCATGGCGATGAACGTCCGGTTCGACAACGAGGACGCCGCCACGCAGACCCAGCAGTTCATGACCCAGCTCCTCCAGCAGTACCAGGCGCAACTGGAGCAAAGCTCGAACGAGTCCGACCAGCAGCTGGCCGAAACCCTCTCGAAGATGTCGGCGTCCCAGAACGGGCGAACGGTCGCGATCAGCTACGAGGACACTGTCGAGAACTGGGCCGCCTCCGTCCGGTCAGGGGCCGCTTCCGCCGGGGGCGGGATGCCGGCCGGCGGCTGATCCTCGACGGCTGGGGTCCACCCGCAGCCCGGATAGCGAGTGCTACCGGGTGGCCGGATCAAGGCTCGTGGGTACCCGACGGGGTTCGGGAGTAGCTCCGGGGACAGACGTCGTGACGCGACGGCTCAGGTCTTCAGCCCGCTGCCGGTCAGCGGCACCACGACGTCCTCCTCCTGACCGATCTCGCCGGCCTCGCGCAGCGTTTCCAGTGCTGCGGGGGCGACGGCACACGTCGGTTCCGTGTAGAAGCCACTACGATGGAGCCGCTCCAGCTGTTGCTCCGTGGTCGCTTCGTCGATCGCTACGGCGTCACCGCCCGAGTCCTCGATAGCGCCGAGGATCTGGTCCCCCCGGGCTGGCGCCGCGATCTGGATGCCGTCTGCGGCCGCGTTCCCGCCCGCCGCTGCCGCCTCGCCCTGGCGAGCCGCGACGATCGGCGCGGCGCCGGCGGCCTGCGCGCCGTACAGGCGCGGCATATCGTCGATCCAGCCAGCCCCAGCGAGCAGCCGGAACCCCCGGTAGGCACCCAGGAACAGCGTGCCGTGACCGAGCGGCGTCACGACGGCGTCGGGGGCGTCCCAGCCGCGCTGGGCGGCGATTTCGAACGCGACCGTGGCGGTCCCGGCGAAGAACGAGGGATGCCAGGCGTGGCTCGCGTACCAGCCGCCGTCGGCGATGGCGTCGACGCAGGCGTCCGTGACCGCCTGGCGGTCGCCCTCGACGCGCACCACGTCGGCGCCGGCCCGCTCGATGGCCCGGAGTTTCGCCGCCTTGACGTCCGCCGGGACGTAGATCTCGGCGTCGATCCCCGCGCGGGCGGCGTAGGTGGCGACCGCCGCACCGGCGTTGCCCGAGGAGTCCTCGAGCACCCGGTCGACGCCCAGCGCGTCGGCCAGCGAGAGCATCACCGCCGCGCCGCGATCCTTGAAGCTCCCGGTCGGGAACAGCGACTCCAGTTTGAACGCCACGTTCCAGTCGGGAGCGTCGACCAGCGGCGTCCACCCTTCGCCGAGCGTCACGCGGCGGTCGACCGGCAGCGCCGAGTCGAACGTCCAGAGCCCGCAGTCGCGGTCGAGGTGGGCCGGCGGTGCGCCGTCAGGGAGGGAAAGTGCAGATCCCTGGAAATCCAGCGCGTGCCCACACTCGCACCGCCAGGGAGCGCCCGCGGACAGCTCGTAGGTCCGGCCGCAGTCGCGACACTCGTACACGGAAATCACCCGAGCATTTCGACGCCCTCGTCGATCGAGAGGTCGCCGCGGTCGATCGCTTCGAGGATCTGGCGGATGCCCTCGCTATCGCGTTCCTCCTCGTCGCCGTCGTCGTCCTCCCCGATTTCGGCGAGGGTCATCTTCTCGGAGTGGCCGATGAACTCCTCAAAGTCGACGCCTTCGGCGAGGGCTTTCTCGCGTTTCACCCGGTAGTTGCCGCCGTCGGTCTTGTAGAGATCGTCGGGGTGAAAGAAGTACCAGTCCTCGTGGTCGAACCGGACGCCGATGCGGGGTTTCGCGCCGAAGTTCCGCGAGAAGTACACCAGCGCGTACACCTCCTCGCCGTCGAGGTAGATCTTGTCGCCCGCCGCCGACTTCGCTTCGATGGCGTAGAAAATATCGCCGTTGCCCGCGAGCACGTCCGGGAGTTCGCGCTCGGTCGCGCTGCCGCTCGCGGGCGCGCGCATCACCGCGAACCCCGCCTCGTCGAGCCTGTTGACCAGCTCCCGCTCACGCCGGTCGCCTTTCGCGTTCGACATTGCACCACAGTCGCCGCGGGACAAACTTAAATCGACTGCCGTCGAGTCGACGCAACCGCCGACGCTGACCGGACCACCGCCGCGTTCCTGCCGACGAACCAACCGCCAGGTTCCTGCCGGCTACGCAGATCACGCCCCTGGCGGACTGAAAGGGCGAGGCCACGTCGCGGTTGCTGATACTGGTGGCTGTAATTCTTTTACTCACCAGTCTCTGCTCTCTGCGGAGACAGACCCTCTCCGCCTGGATTCTCAATTCGAGTTTTCACGTACTTACAGCCACCAGTATGAGCGGCCCCTATTCGACGCAACTACGTCCGTCGAATATGTCGCTCAGCGGGATCTGCGAGGTGGCCGAGGGCTTTCCCCGTCACAGAGCCTGGCACGGCAGTCGCGACGATCACCGATTGTATGATCGCTCTCTACTCCACTCTCGCAACAGCCTCGATCTCGACCAGCATCTCGGGGTCGATCAGCCGCTTGACCTCGACCATCGAGGTAGCGGGCCGGGCTTCCCCGAACGCCTCGCCGTGTGCTTTGCCGATCTTCTCCCACTGCTCGATGTCGGTGACGTACATCCGGGTGCGGATCACGTCGTCGAGGCTCGCGCCGGCCGCTTCGAGCGCCGTCTCGATGTTCGCGATGGCCTGTTTCGCCTGGGCGTACGGGTCGCCGGCGCCGATGAGGTCGCCGTCTTCGTCGGTCGCCGTCGTGCCCGAGACCTGTATCTCGTTCTCGCTCCATACGCGGCGCTCGGATGGCGACATGAAAAATGGCGCGATCCCGAGGGAGAGGGTGGCTCGCGCAGTTCGCTGAAAGTTGGTCTGTCAGTCGAAACAGCGGAAAAATCAATCCGGGGGCGGCACCAGGTCGTCTACTCGTTGTCTTCGCCGCCGCCAAGACGGCGCGAGAGCATGTAGCCCGCGCCGCCGATGGCCGTCAGCGCGCCGCCGATGCCGAAGCCCGGCCCGTCGTCGTCAGCCGAGTCGTCGTTCTCCGTTTCCGTCGGCGATTCGCCGCCGTTTTCGCCGCCGTTCTCGCTCCCGTTTTCGCCGCCGTTCTCGCTCCCATTCTCGCCACCGTTGCCGTTCCCGTTCTCGTCGCCGTTCTCGGTGCCATTTTCGCCGCCGTTGCCGGCGGTTCCAAGCAGTTCGGCTGGCGACTGGGTCAGGTCTGGCGGGTCGGGCTGTTCGCCCGCGCGGTCGGGGAACGTGAACAGCCTCCCCTGCAGCGGTTCCCGCCGGTCGCTTTCGGTCGGCGGGTTGGCGCTGCTGCCGATAAAGAACTCGCCGGGGGCGGCCGCCTGCGCGGTCCAGAAGCACGTCTCGGTCGGCTCGCGCCACCACGCGAGCTCCTGCGGGTTGGCGGGGTCGCTGACATCGTGGATTTTGACGCCGCCGAAGTACCAGGAGGTGTACAGCCGGCCGTCGACGATGTCGCAGTTGTGGGAGGTCGTGAAGTAGCCGCTCCGGTTCTGGTCGTGGGCCTCCGGCGGGTCGATGTGCGCGAGGTGTTCGGCGTTCTCCGTGTCGCTGACGTCGTACAGGTCGATGCCGCCGGCGCCACCCTCGCCCGACCCGGTCGACCAGGACTCCTTGCCCACGACCAGCACGGTGCCGTCGTCGTTGACCTGGGCGTAGTGGGCATTGCCCGGCGGGATGAACGATTCGAGGCGGCTCTCGCTGCGCTCGATCCCGGTGAGTTCCTCGTGGGTGTAATCGCCCACGCGGTCGAGGAGTTCGGGGCTCTCCGGATCGCTCACGTCGACGATGAACGTGCCGGCGTCCCAGTACGGCAGGTACGCGGTCCCGTCCTGGACGTACGCGTCGTGGAGGATGCGCTGGCCGAGCGGCACGTCGGCCCACCGCTCATCGGCGTCGACGGGGGACCACCGCGCGACTTCCTCGGGGTCGTCGTCGGTCACGTCGTACGTCACCAGCGGGAACCGCTCCTCCTCACTGAACAGGCCGCTGCCGACCAGGTAGACGATGCCGTCCTCGAAGTAGGAGTTGTGCGTGTAGAACAGGTCACCGACGCTGGCGACCTGCTCCGGGTTTGCGGGATCGCTGACGTCGAACAACGCAAAGCCCTGCGCACTCCCCTCGGTCGGCTGGGCCGGGCCGGAGACGACCACCCGGTCCTCCCAGGGCCAGATGTCCCACAGCGTCTGGAGGGTCGCGGAGCCGCCGAGGTCGATCCCCCGGCGCTCGGCGAGCACCTCGAGGGATTCGGGGTCCGAGATGTCGACGACTGCGAAGCCGTCGTTGGCGGCGACGTAGGCAATCTCGCCGTCGTGGTGGACGGCCGCGTCGCGGGCACCGTCGATCTCGACTGAATCCAGCGGTTCGAACGACTCGTCCTGTGATCCGGTTCCAGCGACAGCAGTGCCGGCCAGTGTCGGGAGGGCCACGGCGCCAGCACTCGCCTTCAGCAGGGTTCGTCGGCGCATGGTCGTAGAACGACTCGACCGGATAAGTATGCACGGAACTGTTTCGGGCCGAGAAATACGTCCTGTCGCTCCCCGGCCCGATACGGGCTCCCGCGGCCTTACTCCGATACGTCGACGCCGGTGATCTCGAAGCGCGCGCCGCCCGCCTCACTCTCGGTGACCGCGATCGACCAGTCGTGGGCCTCGACGATTTCTTTGACGATGGGGAGGCCGAACCCGGTGCCGTCCTCGCTGGTCGTGTACCCGGCGTCGAACACCTCCTCGCGCTCGTCGTCGGGGATCCCCGGACCGTCGTCTTCGACGTAGAACCCGTCCTCCAGGTCGCCGACCGTGATCGTCACGTCGGAACCGCCGTGTTCCACGGCGTCCTGACGAGCCTGCGAGTCAGGGCTCGTTGAGCCGTGCTCAACGGCGTTGCGAAACAGATTCTCGAACAGCTGCTTGACGCGCTCGGGATCGCCGTTGATCGTCGCGTTGCCGGATCGTCCGAGCGTCGCCTCGCCAGTGGCGACCATCCCCCAGCAGCCCGCAACGAGTTCGGACAGCGCGAGCGGTTCGGTCTCGGTGACCATCTCGCCCTGGCGGGCGAGTTCGAGCGTCTCCCCGATCAGGACCTCCATGCGTTCGAGCGCCTCCCCGACGGTGTCGGCGTGTTCGCTATCACACTCGCGCTCGAGGAGGTCGAGGTGGCCCTTGGCGACGTTCAGCGGGTTCCGGAGGTCGTGGCTGACGATGCTGGCGAACTCCGCCAGGCGCTCATTCTGGCGGCGGCGCTCGCGCTCATTCTGGCGGCGCTCGGTGACGTCGTGGTACACCTGGACCGATCCCCTGAACGACTCCTCGTAAGGTAACAGCGACGTGTAGGCCTGGATGAAGCGCGTCTCGCCGTCCGAGCGCGTTATTTCCGTCTCGATGACGTCTACGTCCTTGTCGTATTTCGAGGAGAGTAGCTCCCGGAGGACCTGTTTGTACTCCATGATGAGCGACTCGTTGACGACGCCTTTCTCGACGAGCAGCAGGAACGGCTCGTCCACCAGATCGTCGGCGTCGTAGCCGATGATGTCCGCGGCCTGCTCGTTGGCGTTGATGATCGTCCCCTGTTCGTCGACGACGATGAGGCCGAGCGGCATCGTCTCGACGATCGTCTCGTACCGTTGGAGCTCCTGCTCGCGTTTCTTGCGCTCGGTGATATCCGTGTAGACGGCGAACCCGTCGATCTCGTCGGCAACCGACACCGCGATGGTACGCAGGTTGAAGATCCGCCTCTCCTCGGCCGCGAGCCGCTGGACCTCCCTGTCGACCAGCTCCCCGTCGTCGATCCGCCGGTCGATATTCTCCGACTCGTCGCGATGCTCCTCCGGGACGATCGTGTCGTTGACCCGCTCGCCGACCACCCGTTCCCCGTCGTACCCGAACGTCTCCTCGAAGGCGTTGTTCACGAACCGGAACACCGCCTCGTCGTCGCCGTCGAACCCGTAGGCGATCGTCGGCTCGGGGAAGTTTTCGAACAGCTCTGAGAACCGCTTGCGCTCGCGGTCGATCAGCGACTGGTAGAGGTGCTCGGTGTCGGTCCGGGAGCCGACCAGTTCCCGCTTCAGGCGCCGGGCCAGCGCCGTGTACGCGCCGGCGCCCTTCCGGAGGTAGTCGGTGGCGCCCCGGTCGAACGCCTCGCTGGCGACCGCTTCCGATCCTGCTGCGGTGAACAGGACGAACGGGACGGAGCAGCGCTGCTGTGTGAGCCTGTCGAGGAGGTCGAGCCCGTTACCGTCGGGCAGTTCGACCTCCGAAACGACGCAGTCAGGTGGGTCGTCGGCCACGCGGTCGAGCGCATCCGCGAGGGTCCGCTCGCTGACGATCTCGAACCGGTCGTCTACCGACTCAAGGGCTGCCGCCGCCCGCTCCCGGGCTTCCTCGTCGCTGTCGACGTGGAGCACCCGGACGCCACGCTCCATTGGGTGACAAAGGGGCACTCCCGGATAAAACAATTTCGCCGCAGTTGTCCGATTTGAATCCCGATATCTGTCAGTAGTGGTGACACGACGTTCCCAGACGTTTTACTCCGTCATCACGTTCCGTGCTGCCAGCTGTCCATGTACTCCGCCTGCGTCTCGGTGAGATCGTCGAACTCGACGCCTTCCGCGGCGAGCTTGATCTCGGCCACCTCGCGGTCGAGCTCGTCGGGGAGGTCGTGGACGCCCGGCTCGTAGGCCTCGCCGTTCTCGACGAGCTCGCGGGCACCGACCGCCTGGACGCCGAAGCTCTGGTCCATCACCTCGACGGGGTGGCCCATCGAGATGGGGCTGGCGAGGTTGACCAGCCGGCCCTGGGCGAGCACGTTCAGCCGCCGGCCGTCGGCCAGCTCGTAGGCCTGGACGCCGTCGCGGGTCTCGTAGGTGTCGACTGCGAGGTCGGAGAGCGCGTCGAGGTCGATCTCGACGTCGAAGTGGCCGGCGTTGGCCAGCAGCACGCCGTCGTCCATCGCCTCGAAATGCTCCCCGCGGATCACGTCGCGGTTGCCGGTGGTCGTGATGAACACGTTCCCCTCCGCCGCGGCCTCGGCCATCGGTTTGACGTCGTACCCTTCCATGTGGGCTTCCAGCGCCCGGCGGGGCTCGACCTCGGTGACGACCACGTCTCCGTTCTGCCCGCTGGCCTTCCGGGCGACGCCCTTCCCGCAGTGGCCGAAGCCGGCGACGACGACCGTCTTGCCGGCCCACGAGAGGTTCGTCGTCATTGCGATGTTCGAAAGCGAGGACTCGCCGGTGCCGTGGATGTTGTCGAACAGCCGCTTCATCGGCGTGTCGTTGACCGCGAACATCGGATATTCGAGGGCGCCGTCAGCGTCCATCGCCCGGAGGCGGTGGACGCCGGTCGTCGTCTCCTCGCAGCCCCCGATGATGCCGTCGATCAGTTCGGGGTAGTCCTCGTGGATCGCGAACACGAGGTCGCCGCCGTCGTCGATGGTGATCGTCGGCTCGTGGGCGATGACCGCCTCGATCGCCTCGTAGTACTCGTCGTCGTCGACGCCCCGCCTCGCGTAGGAGGTCACGCCGTCAATGGCGTCGAGTGCGACGCTGACGTCGTCGTGGGTCGACAGCGGGTTGCAGCCGGTGATCGCGACCTCCGCGCCGCCGATGGCCAGCAGTTCGGTGAGGATCGCCGTCTTTGCCTCGACGTGCATCGCCATCCCGATCCGCTCGCCCGCGAACGGCTGCTCGGCCGCAAAGTCCTCGCGCAGCGCCGCCATGATCGGCATGTGTTGGCGCGCCCACTCCAGCTTGCGTTGCCCGCTGTCGAGCAGCTCCCCGCTCCCGAGTTGGTCGGTGATTGGTTCCGTCATGCCCCTACGAAAGACGAGTATCCGGAAAACAGTACCGAACTGGTACGGAGCTCCGTCCGGAACGAACCGGTTGCCGCACGGTGAAATTATCTCGGATGACAGGTCAGCTGTCCTACTGTATCGCGCTGCTGGGTCAATATTTGTAGCTCCAGCCGGAACGCTCCACGCATGAACGCCCCGTGGTCCATACGCACGAAGACAGGCACGGCTGCGAGCAACGAGAACGTCGGCAGACGTCGGTTTCTCAGTGTGACGGGGTCTGTCGTCGCCCTGCTGCTCGCCGGGTGTTCCGGCGACGGCGACGGGGGCGACGGCTCGCCAACCCCGACGCCTGATCCCGGCGGGAGTTCGACGGAACCAGAGTCGTCGACCCCGACCGAGACGTCGACACCGGAGTCGACCCCGACCGAGGCTGATCCCGACGGGTCCGATCCGGCCGCGTTCGAGCGCCAGGCCAGGGAGTTCGTGGAACTGCTGGTCGACGGCTCGTTCGAGGCCGCTCACGACCGGTTCACGGAGTCCGCAGCGGCGGAGCTCTCGGCCACACAGCTGGAGCAGGCCTGGGACCAGGTAACCCGCAACACCGGTTCGTTCGTCTCGATCGACGCCGTCGAGTACCAGGGTGAGACTGACGGCCGGGCAACGGTGACCGTCGACACTGTGTTCAGCGAGGTCCGGAACACGTTCACCGTCTATCTGACCGCGGACGGCGTCGAGGGGTTCCGGCTGACCGACCAGGGCGAGTTCGCCTGGGACCCGCCAGCGTACGCCGACGAGTCGGCGTTCGAGGAGAGGACAGTGACACTCGACGCGACGGAGTCGTGTGACCTCGGCGGCACGCTCTCGGTTCCGACGGGGAACGACTCGGTGCCCGGCGTCGTGGTCGTCCACGGGAGCGGTCCGGTCGACCGCGACGCGACGTTCGGGCCGAACAAGCCGTACAAGGAGCTCGCGTGGGGGCTAGCGAGCCGTGGCATCGCGGTGCTGCGTTACGACAAGCGAACACAGGCCTGCGACGTCAACCTCGCGGACGCGACGATCGACGACGTCACCACCGACGACGCGCTGACCGCAATCCAGCGGCTCCGGGACCACGACCGCGTGGCCGCCGATGCGGTGTTCGTGGTCGGACACAGCCTGGGCGGCGCACTGGCCCCGCGGATCGCGACCCGGGACGCCGACCTCGCCGGCGCGGTGCTGCTGGCGCCCGGTCCAGCCCGGCCGATGGCGGAGACGGTGCTCGACCAGCAGCGCCACCTCCTGAACCAGCAGGACCTGACCGACGAAGAGCGCGAGGAGGCCATGGCGGAGGTCCGGGAGACCGCCGAGCAGATCCGCACGCTCGACATCGGGGACGACGAGGTCCTGCTCGGCCTCGGCGGCCGGGAGTACTTCCGGACGCTCGCCGAGTACGACGGGCCGGCGACGGCCGCGGCGCTGGAGATTCCGCTGTTTCTCGGCCAGGGTGGCCGCGACTACCAGGTGACCGTCGAGGCAGACTTTTCGCGCTGGGAGAATGCGCTTTCGGAGGCCTCCGACGTCCAGTTCACGGTGTACGACGACCTCAACCACCTGTTCCAGCGGGGCGAGGGGGCCTCGACCGGGTCGGAGTACTACGAGCGCGACGCGGTGCTCGATCGGCGCGTCGTCGAGGACGTCGCCGCCTTCGTCGACCGGCACGCCTGATCGGGGTGTCGGCGGGTGAGAGACTGGGTCGCTGCCGGTCAGCTCAATCGACACTGGTTCGCTCGCTGCCGGTTAGCTCAATCGACACTGGTTCGCTCGCTATCGAGCAGCTGCGTGTGTTCGTCGACGGTCAGCGTTAGGCGTTCGCCGTCCCGTTCGACGGACAGGGAGAGCCGGAGCGGGTCCCTAGAGACGACAGTCGGCTCGGCGACCGGCAGCTCCAGTGCCCAGAACGGCGTCCCGGTGATGTCGACGCCGTGGTCGTGGTAGAATGCGACGACGGCCGGCTCCCTGAGGAGGTACATCCCGACCGGGGAGGCAGAAACCATCCCGCAGCCCTCGCATGTCGCGACGACGATGTGGCTCGCCTGCGGCTCGTCCAGCTCCTCGTGGGTGCGCTCGACGTCGTCGAAACAGGCCGGACAGACGCCCTCCCGGACCAGTTCGAGGTGGTGCTGGGTCCGGCGCGTCTGGAGGCTGATCGCCTCTTCCAGCTCGCGCCCGGTGACGGCGTTCGGGGGGAGCCCGTCGCGCGGGTACTTGTGGTCGTTCTCGCACTCCACCGCGAGCAGCCCGTCCTCGTATCTCGCGGTGAGTTCGGTGCCACAGAGACGACAGGTCGCGTCGAGCGGCTCCGGGCCGCGCGTCGTGTCGGCCCCGACGCCGGCCCGGAGGGTTCCGACCAACGACAGGCCTGCGTACGTCAGCGCGTACCCGCCGTCCGTCTGCCTGACGTACTCCGGCTGGAGCTTGTCCAGGTGGTAGTTGAAGTTCCCCGAGTCGTCGATGCCTGCTACCTCCTGCAGGTCGGTAAAGGCCATCGCCGGCTCCCGCGGGTGCTCCGCCTGGTGGGTGGCGAGTGTGCCGAGAATCGACGCCCGCGTCTCCTCGGTGACGAGGTCGAACGGGGCAGTCTCGAACGCCTCGCTGGGCACCGCCTCGTCGTCCCGGACCCCATCGCCCGACTCGTGACGATCAGCGTCGTCCATGGTGGGCAGTCAGTCGCGTCGATAAAGCCCGTTTCGACTGTTTGCCCCACCATTCGTATCAACTCTGATACAGTATCGCGCTGCAGGGAGCAGTTTTGTGCGGCGGGCGAGAACTGTCAGATATGGTCCTGATACGCGATCTGGCGATGGCCGGGATCGTCGCGCTGATCGCGCTGGCAGGCGCCGTCTCCGCACCCCGGCTGCCCGCAGAGCTGGCGATCCACTTCGACGCTGCCGGTGAGCCGGACAACTACGCGGGCAAGGAGGTCGTGCTGGCCGGGAGCGTGCTGTTCGCGGCGGGGTTCGCGGCGCTGTTCGCCGTCCTCCCGCGCATTGATCCGCTGGGTGAAAACTTCGCGGAGTTCCAGACGGCCTACGACGGGTTCGCCGTCGGAACGCTCGCGTTTCTCGCCTACATTCACGGGCTGGTGCTCGCGTACAACCTCGGGTTCGAGTTCGCGATGCTCCAGGCCACCGCACCGGCCATCGCGGCCCTCTACCTGCTGCTCGCGGTCCTCCTGCAGCGCGCCGAGCAGAACTGGTTCGTCGGGATCCGGACGCCGTGGACGCTCAGCGACAAGCGCGTCTGGGACCGGACGCACGAACGCACTGCTCCGCTGTTCGCCGTCGCCGCGCTGTGCGCACTGGCGGCTGCGGTCGTCCCCGAGTACGCCCTCGTCCTGCTGGTGGGGCCGGTGACGGCGATCGCGCTCGCCTCCACAGTGTACTCGTTCGTCCTCTACCGGCGACTCGACCACGCCTGAGACCACAGCAGACCCGCGAGCAGTAGATGAGACGCTCGACGCGATCAGACGCCCGCCCGCTCGAACAGCGCCTCGGCGCGCTCCTCGGCCTCCCGCTTGGCTTGCTCCTCGTCGATAGTCAGCAGTTCGCGGTCGGCCATGAGGACAGTCCCGTCGCAGACGGTGTGGCGGACGTCGCTGCCCCGCGCGGCGTACGCGAGGTGGCTCACGAGGTCGTGTTCTGGCGTCAGGTGCAGCGCGTCGGTGTCCACCACGGCCAGGTCGGCGTTGGCGCCCTCGGTGATCCGGCCGCTGTCGAAGCCAAGCGCCGCGGCGCTGCCCTGCGTGGCCATCTCGATCACCGTCGGCGCTGCGACCGCGCTGGCGTCGTCTGCGGCGAGTTTGCCGAGCATCGCGGCGTCGCGCATCTCGTCGAACATGTCGAGGTCGTTGTTCGAGCCGGCGCCGTCGGTGCCGATGCCGACGGTCACGCCGGCGTCGAGCATGGCCTGGACTGGCGCCATCCCGCTGGCGAGTTTCATGTTCGAGGCCGGGCAGTGGGCGACCGCGGTCCCGCGCTCGGCCAGCAGGTCGATCTCCGCGGCGTCGACGTGGACGCCGTGGGCGACGAACGTGTCCTCGGCGAGCAGGTCCAGGTCGTCCGCGTACGCGAGCGGGCGCTGGCCGTGCTCCGCGACGATGGGCTCGACCTCCTGTTCGGTCTCGTTGGCGTGGAAGTGGATCGGCAGGCCGGCCTCGCGTGCACGCGGGACGTACTCCTCGAAGAACGACTGGTCGACGGTCGTCAGGCTGTGCGGCATGAATATCGTCCGGATGCGGCCCTCGGCGGCGCCGTTGTACTCCTCGGCGAACGCCAGCCCCTCCTCGAAGTCCGCGTGCGCCTGCTCGTCGTCCTTCCCGGCGGTGATACAGCCACGGCCCAGGGCGCCGCGCACGCCGGCCTCGGCGACGATCTCCGCGACCTCCTCCATGAAGAAGTACATGTCGCCGAACGCCGTCGTCCCGGACTTGATCATCTCCGCGACGCCCAGGCGCGCGCCCGCGACGACGTCCCCGGCCTGCAGCTCGGCCTCGACGGGCCAGATATCCTCCTGGAGCCACGCGTCCAGCGGCTTGTCGTCGGCGTTGCCCCGGAACAGCGTCATCGCGACGTGGCAGTGGGCGTTGACCAGCCCGGGGATGACCAGCCCGCCCCCGGCGTCGAGGTGTTCGTCGCCGTCGGGTACTTCGTCGGGATCGCCGACAGCCTCGATGGTGCCGCTCTCCTGGTCGATGAGAACGTCTGCGCGCTCGACGGTCATGTCGGGGCGCAGGACGCGCCCGCCGACGACTGCGAGTGTGCTCATACCAGTAGCCGCGTTCGGGCGCGGCCTTAATCTTGCCATCGACGCCCTGTTCGCGGCCGTAGACTACGGGCCCGCGAGCGCGAGCAGAGCGATCATCGTCTGGGCTTCCTCGGGGGCGAGGAAGATCAGCCCGACGATGACCGAGTTATGGAGGGCGTGCAACAGCGCGGGGGCGACGAGGTTCCCGGTGAACTCGTAGACGGTGCCGAAGACGGTGGCGGGGAAAAACAGGATGAAGACGGTGACCAGCATGCCCGTCGGCGAGCCGGCGAGCGCGACGACGTGGACGGCGGCGAAGATGGCCGACGCGATGGCGATCGCCGGGATCGCGGGGAACCGTTCGCGGAGGCGGTTCTGGACGATGCCGCGGAACAGAAGCTCCTCCATCGGGCCGACGACCAGGAACATCAT
>PXSQ01000093.1 GCA_003022725.1 Halobacteriales archaeon SW_7_65_23
CCGTCTCCGCCTCGGCGATCACCTCCACCATCCGGCGGGCCGGGGCGGCGGTGTCGGCGGTTTCGGGCACCGTCACGCGGACGTCAGCCAGGTCGCCGATGTCGACGTCGAAGGAGTCCGGGAGCCACCGGGCCACCGGGCACAGCGTGGCAGCGGCGTCGACCGTCCCGAGCAGATTGTGGGCGCGGTCAGCTACCGCCCGCCCGGGTTCGGTCACCTCGTAGCGCCGATCCGTCCGGCGCACCCAGCCAAACTCTTCGAAGCGCCCCAGCGCCCGCCGGACCGTCTTCCTAGACGCGTCCGTCTCGGCGGTCAGTTCCCCGGGCGTCCGCGGCTCGCCCGCGAGCAGTTCCAGCACGCGTACCCGCCGCTCAGAGCGAAACAGGGAGCTCGCCGCCTCGAACGGCGCGCTCATGGGTCACAGTATCCGATTCCAGGATCATAAGCTCTCGCTGGACCCCCCTGCCGTCGGTTCCGACTCCGAGGCGTTCGCGCTGGCACTGCCGACGTGTCACGTCCAGGCGAACTGTTTCATGACTCGTTGGTCGCGTCGCAAAGTCCTCTAGGCAATCGAAACGGAGGACGTGACACACGTCGAGGAGGCGCTATCTTCAGTAGACCGGACTTATACTGTCGGACGTAACTCTGTGTCACATCGTGACACTCTCCTGGCTGTATTCGCACGGGTGAACGGCTGAACGTGACGCGTGACTCCACGAAATTAAATTACGTCCGACAGTATTAGCTTTGCGTCGGCAGACGATCAGCAGGAACTCCGATCACTCCTTACTCACGCGTTTGGGATGCTCGGGATTGTCGGGTTCGTGAGTCTGCTCGCTGAATTCTTCGTCAATTGGTGGCTACCATCAGCACGAACGGGTCTAGATGAAACCGCCGGTTCGGGCTCAAGATCGCCCGGCGAATCAGAGATTCTTTTCGACAACACGGTCGAGGACATCTCGCTTCAGCTGGGCGTAGAGGTTCGCGTTCGGATCACCAGCTGGATGCGGAACCGACATCCGTTAGCTGCTGGCCTCGGTAGGCTCTGTCGTCGGCGCGAGAAAGTCCCATTCGCGGATGGTGAAGCCGACGATCTGGATACGCCGTTGAAGATGCTCCCACTCGCGGGCGATCTCACGGCGCCGATCTTCCTCATCGGCGTCGAGGGTCTCGTCGGCGAGCGTCCCGCGAAGCTGGTTCGGTGACTCGACGTCGAATTCGTCTTTCCAGTCGCGGACTTGTGCCGTCATCTCGGCGAGACGGTCCTGCTCGTCGCTTCGCTCCTGCGCGGGCTGCGACTCGCGTGATTCAAATCCCGGCTCGAACAATCAAAATTGCCGTCGCTCGCGATGTTGCGAGCGACAGCAATTATGGACTCGCCGGGATTTGAACCCGGGGCCTCTTCCTTGCGAAGGAAGCGATCTGCCACTGATCTACGAGCCCACGTGGAGTCGTACGGAACGTGGGGACTTCGGTCGGCCCGCTTAAACCCATCGGAACCACCCGCCAGTGCCTCCCTCTGTCACAGTTTACGCACTGTTGGCGCATCCGATCGAAACACCAGCCATCGACTGCTGCAGCTCGTCCGCGGAACGGTTGTTTTATAAGTCACAGTAGACAACCGTACTCCACGAATGCCCAACTCACACGGACCACAGAAAGGGACGCGGCACAAGCTTCAGAACGACGCGCGGGAGCGCGGCACCTCGCCGCCACAGCAGGCGGTCGAGCGGTTCGAGGCCGGCGACAGCGTCCACCTGGCGCTGGACCCCAGCGTCCAGAAGGGCCGGTTCCATCCGCGGTTCAACGGCCTCACTGGGACGGTCGTCGGCAAACAGGGCCAGGCGTA
Organism: Halobacteriales archaeon SW_7_65_23; assembly: GCA_003022725.1. Classification (GTDB taxonomy): domain Archaea; phylum Halobacteriota; class Halobacteria; order Halobacteriales; family Haloarculaceae; genus Halovenus. The sequence continues at coordinate 1,850 of PXSQ01000093.1, forward strand.
CAAGGTCGAGATTACCGACGGCGACGTCGAGAAGGCTGTCATCGTCAAGCCCGCCCACCTCGAAACTCAGGAGTAATCGGCCGCTAGCGCGCTGCTTGTTATGACTTGGCGAGGCCGTAGTAGCCGGGATCGCTGTCGGACTCCGGCTCCGCGAAGACGAACGACTCCGAGTGCTTCATCATCCAGGGGATCGTCCAGTCGAGCAACACGTTCTCCGTTTCGATGTCGAGCTCCTCGTCGTCCGGTACGCCCTGCAGGAGCCGTGCAATCTCGTAGATCGTGTACAGCTTGTCGACGTCGAGTACCTCCTCGGGCTCGCGGAACGCGAGCGGGCGCAGCTCCTCAGCCTCGTCTTTCGGGACTGGCATACCTGCCGGTAGCCGAAGGCGCGGTGTAAGCGCTGTGATCCGCCGTCAAAAAATTGCAGGTTATCGGGTCCGACGCGCGCGGGTCACTCCTGTGACGCTAGCCTTCGATCCGGCTCATGACCTTGTCGTACTCTTCGGCAGCCTTGTCCCAGTTGACGACCTCGAAGAACGCGTCGATGAACTCGTCGCGGTCCGGACCGTAGTCGTAGTAGTAGGAGTGCTCCCAGACGTCGAGCGCGAGGATGGGGTGTGCGCCCCAGAGCGCGCCCTGGTCGTGTTTGTCGACCTTGACGTTGCGAAGCTGTTTCGCGACCGGGTCGTACACGAGCAGGGCCCAGCCGCCGGCGGCAGAGGCTGCAGCCTCGAACTCGCCTTTCCAGCCTTCGTAGGAGCCGAAGTCCTCCTCGATCCGGTCGCGGAGCTCCCCGTCAGGCTCGCCGCCGCCGTCGGTATGCATGTTCTCCCAGAACAGCGTGTGCAGGTAGTGGCCACAGCCGTTGTGGGTGACGTCCCCCAGGGCGCCGGCCGTCCCGTCGTGGTCGTCGCTCTCGCGGTTCTCGGCGAGCGTCTCTTCGGCGGACGCGAGGCCGTTGACGTACCCCTGGTGGTGGGTGTCGTGGTGCCACGTCACCACCTGTTCGGAGATGTGTGGCTCGAGCGCGTCGTAGTCGTACGGAAGCGGTGGCAGCTCGGGGTTCGAGTGTTCGGACATCTTGAAATCCCTCCGGTGGAACTGACGGCTGGCTCCCCCAAAAAGGTTGAGAAGCCGGTATGCTGTGTTGCTGAAATGAATTTCAGTAACTGCACCTGATGGAAACGATTCATAAATCTGGGAACCTGGGCGTGTCGTTATCGATAGTCGTTCTTCAGAGAAAACATATCATGGAAATTTTTGGTCAGATGGAATATGTGAACGTGCCACGTGACCGGGCTGTGACCGTAGTCGCGTCAGTCAGCGTCGCCGCGGGCCCGTTCGAACATTTCGATGGCCTGCTCTCGGCGCTCGCTGTGCTCGACGATCGGTGCCGGGTACGCCGGGGCGTGCATCTCGCGGGTGCCGGGATCGAGGTCGGGCCATGAGTGGATCGTCTCCGCCGGAACGCCTTCCAGCTCCGGGACGTATCGCTTGATGTAAGCGGCGTCGGGATCGTACCGCTCGCCCTGGCTCGTCGGGTTGAAGATCCGGAAGTACGGCTGGGCGTCGGTGCCCGTCGAGGCAGCCCACTGCCAGCCGCCGTTGTCGTTGGCGGTGTCGTGATCGACCAGCTTCTCGCAGAACCAGTCGTAGCCCAGCCGCCAGTCGAGCAGCAGATCCTTCGTCAGAAACGAGGCGACGATCATGCGGACGCGGTTGTGCATGTACGCCTCCTCGCGCAGCTGTCGCATCCCCGCGTCGACGATCGGATACCCCGTCTTGCCGTCCTTCCACGCTTGGAGCGCCTCCGGATCGTCGCGCCACGCGATGGGGGTCTCGTAGCCCTTGTAGTTGTTCGTCACAACGTCGGGGCGGTCCCACAGCACCTGCGTGTAGAACTCCCGCCAGGCGAGCTGGTCCTGGAACTAGAAGACGGACTTCCT
>PXSQ01000094.1 GCA_003022725.1 Halobacteriales archaeon SW_7_65_23
CTCGTTTCGTGTAGTGTTTTGAGGCGTGACTGCGGTCGAAGCCCGAGGCATCGATTCCCGCAACACCGTTGGTCGGGAGCAATGAAACAGAGAGATTGATACTGGTGGCTGGAAGTACGTGAAAACTCGAATTGAGAATCCAGGCGGAAAGGGTCTGTATCCTCAGATAGCAGAGACTGGTGAGTAAAAGAATTACAGCCACCAGTATGAAAGGGGCCGGCTACTTACTCCGGCCGGGTGAGCGGCCGGGGGCTTTCATGCTGTCTGCAAATTTCATAGTCGTCTCTGAGCGCATCCCCCACGTCCCAGTAGCTCCTGACACTAGACCTGAACAGGGAGTTTGACGTGGCTGTGTCCGGAAGGATGCGTATGCCCGACACAGGGAAGATCGACCGCGAGTTTTTCGCCGCCCGGATCGCCACCCGGCTGGGTGCGAGCCGCGAGGACGTCCGGAAGGGACCGGCCCACGGCGTCGACTTCGGCGTAGTCGACGTCGGGGATCGGGCGCTGGCCGTCGCGACTGACCCCGTCTCCATCTTGCCCGCACTCGGCTTCGAGCGTGCAGGGCTGTTCGCGGTCCGGATCGTCCTGGCCGACGTCGCCATCTCGGGGCTCGCGCCGAGCCACCTCTCGATCTCCTTCTCGCTACCGCCGGAGATGACCGACGAGGAGTTCGAGGCGGTCTGGGGGGCGATCAACGAGGAGTGTCGAGACCTCGGCGTTTCTGTGGTCACGGGCCACACCGCGCGCTACGAGGGCTGTTCGTTCCCCTGGGTCGGCGCCGCGACGGCGCTCGCGGTGGGCGACCCTGACAACATCGTCTACCCCGACGGCGCACAGCCTGGCGATCGCCTCCTCATCACGAAGGGGCCAGCCGTCGAGTCGACCGGGCTGTTCGCGTCGCTGTTCCCCGAGCAGATCGACCTGCCGGCGGAGATCCTGGCGACCGCACAGGAGCGCCTTGGGGACGTCGAAACGACGCGCGATGCGATGGCGGCCGCGAGCGCGGGCGCAGTCTCGGCGATGCACGACGCGACCGAGGGGGGCGTACTCGGCGCACTCCACGAGATGGCCGCCAGCGCGGGTGTGCGGATTGCGGTCGACTCCGAGGCCGTTCCGTTTCAGCCCGCGGTCCGGGAGACCTGCGAGGCGCTGTCGATGAACCCCTGGCGTGCCACGACCTCCGGAACATTGCTGATCGCCGTCCCGCCGGATGACGTCGATGCGGTCGTCGACGCGCTGGAGTCGCGGGGGACACCAGTCGGCGTCGCCGGCCGTATCGAGGCGGGCGAGGGAGTGGTCCTCGACGGCGAGGCCACCGACCCGCCGGCAGGCGACGCGTCGTGGCCGGTCTACGAGCGGCTGCTCGACGGAGCGTAACGCCTACCTGGGTCGGGGGAGACTGCTCGGGTGATGCCAACGGTCCGCGATCTCAAGCCGGAGGACGCGCCCGCGCTGACCGCCCTCTACGGGGAGTACGACTGGTGGGCCGACCGCGAGGTCGACGTCCCAGAGGGTGGTTCTGAGGAACTCGTCCGGATGATCTACGAACGGGACGACGACGCGCAGGAGTGAGATTTCTTGCTCCTTAGGTCAGCCTGGACTCGCCCGGCGCCGGCCGGGTCTGCGAGCGGACCAGCCCCACCGCGAGGTAGACGAAAGGCGTGTCCAGCCCAACCAGGGCGAGTTTGAACAGGTACTGGCCGACGATCAGGGAGAGCACCTCGTCGGTGGGTAGCCCCTGGAAGACGAAAAAGGCGACAGTGATGAAGATGACCGTGTCGATGAGCTGGCTGGTGGCCGTCGAGACGATGTTCCGCAGCCACAGCCAGCGGCCGCCTGTCCGCTCCTTGAGCCCGTGGAACACGAGCACGTCCCAGTTCTGGCTCACCAGGTACGCTAGCAGGCTGCCGGCGACAACGCCGGTGCTCGCGCCCAGCGTCTCGGCGAACGGCTCCTGTGCGACTGGGGAGAACTCGAAGGTCGGCGCCCAGATGGCCAGCCACACCAGTCCCAGCAACACGAAGTTCATCACGAACGCGACGTTGACCAGCCCCTGGGCTGCGCGCTTGCCGTACAGCTCCGTGTAGCAGTCCGAGGCAAAAAACGTGATCGCGTAGGCGAACACTGCCGCCGGCACGGTGATCAGATCGCCTGTCACCGGCAGCGTCACCGGCACGTCGACCGCGATCACCTTCGAGGCAGTCACCTGCGCCGTGACAAGCGCCGTGACGAACAGCGTCACCAGCGACAGCTGTGGCAGCGCCATCGTCGACCGGCGGGCACTACTCGCCATCGGCGTCCTCCGTTCCGTCGTCGCCGTCGAGCCGACCGTGGCGCTCATCAATCTCGTCCAGCAGGTCAAGCGTCTTCCTGATCGAGGCGCGGATCGCCTCGCTCCTGTTGACGAACTTGCCGTCCTCGCCGACGTGTTCGTCCAGATCGGAGAGGAGTTCGTCCGGAATCTCGACGCTCACTTTCGGCATCGCTGGCATCTCCTCTGATCGGTCTGCAGTCGCCCGCCACTGCTCCTGTCGAATCTCATGGTATTACCCGAGGAATATCGAGGATGGGTCAAAAAGCTCTCGAAGCTCGGCGGCCATGCTTATATGTCCGGTCGTGCTATGTGGTGGCAATGATCAACAGGGTGCTCCTCCCGATCGACGATTCCGAGCAGGCCGAGGCGGCGCTGGAGTACGCGCTGTCGGTCCACGGTGACGCCGAGATCACCGTGCTGTACGTCGCGGGCGAGGCATCACCGATGATGGGGGAGGCGATGGGGATTGCCATCGAAGACGACACCACGGAGGCGGCCTCCGAACAGGGCAAAGCGGTGTTCGAGCGAGCCCGCGCGATCGCTGCCGAGGCCGGCGTCAAGATCGAAACCGCCGTCTCCGTCGGCACGCCGGGCAACGCCATCGTCGACCACGCCGACGAGTTCGACCTCGTCGTTATTGGCACTCACAGTGGTGGCCTCAAGGAGACGCTCCTCTCGGGCAACGTCACGAAAAAGGTCGTCCGCGGGTCGCCTGTGCCCGTCACCGTGGTCAAATAGTATTTAAAGAATCGGATTCGGTCGATACGACAGAGGACGAGAACCGTCCCCGACGCGGACGCGGTCGCGACGCGTCCGGAGCGATCGTGGCGGTCAGGTCAGCTGTGGATGCCCATCGCCTCGATCTGTTCCTGGTAGCGGTTCCGGATCGTCACTTCCGTGACCTGCGCGACGTCTGCGACCTCGCGCTGGGTCTTCTTCTCGTTGCACAGAAGCGAGGCGGCGTAGATCGCGGCCGCGGCGTAGCCGGTGGGGGACTTCCCGGAGAGCAGTCCCTCCTCGGCGGTCGTCTCGATGATCTCGTTCGCCTTGGTCTGTACTTCCTCCGAAAGGTCGAGTTCAGAGCAAAAGCGTGGCACGTACTTCTTGGGATCGACTGGCTCCATCTCCAGGCCGAGTTCCTGGGAGATGTACCGGTAGGTGCGGCCGATCTCCTTGCGTTCCACCCGTGAAACGTCCGAGATTTCTTCGAGGCTGCGCGGAATGCCCTCCTTGCGACAGGCGGCGTACAGCGCGCTCGTTGCGACGCCCTCGATCGATCGGCCCCGGATGAGGTCCTCTTTCAGCGCGCGTCGGTAGATGACCGACGCGACCTCCCGGACCGACCGCGGGACGCCGAGTGCCGACGCCATGCGGTCGATCTCCGAGAGTGCGAACTGGAGGTTGCGCTCCCCCGCGTCCTTCGTCCGGATGCGCTCCTGCCACTTGCGCAGGCGGTGCATCTGGCTACGCTTTTTCGAAGAGATCGAACGCCCGTAGGCGTCCTTGTCTTTCCAGTCGATCGTCGTGGTCAATCCCTTGTCGTGCATCGTCTGGGTCGTCGGCGCGCCGACCCGCGACTTCTCCTGGCGCTCCTGGTGGTTGAATGCCCGCCACTCCGGCCCGGGATCGATGTTCCCTTCCTCGACGACCAGCCCACAGTCGTCACAGATGAGCTCGCCCCGATCAGAATCCTTGATCAAGTTCTCCGACCCACATTCGGAACATTCGCGGACTCCCTCGGCCTCTTGGTCTGTTTTCGTCTCTGACTCACGCTCGCGCTCCCGCTGGCGGCTGGACCGTGTCATCGCATTTTTATAGTAGTAGGATAGAGAGACTTAAACCCTTGGTAAGTATTTTGTGGCTTTGGCGCACACAGGATAGACGTATCTCGGGACCAATCGCAAGACTGCGGCGGGGTGGTTCTGCTAGCGGTTTTGGTAGACCGAAAAGGATACAAAGGATACGGTGGTGAGGTAACCGCCAATGCCGGTCATCGAGTGCGACATCGAGGCGGCCCGCGAGCGCCTGCAGAACGCGGGGGTCGAGGTGGAGCCAGGCAATACAGATCACGAGCGCTGGCGCGCGAGCGACGGGAACGCAGGGGGCGGACCCGGAGCGGCTGGCGGCCCTGCTGCGCGAGGAGAGCGGGCGCGCGCACGTCTACTTCGACGGCGCGTCGCGGGGCAACCCGGGACCGGCCGCCATTGGGTGGGTGATCGTCACCGGCGACGGGATCGTCACCGAGGGGAGCAAACGGATCGACGACACCACGAACAACCGGGCGGAGTACGAGGGACTGATCCACGCGCTCTCGGTCGCAGACAGCTACGGGTTCGACGAGGTCGAGGTCCGCAGCGATTCGGAGCTACTGGTCAAACAGGTGCGCGGCGAGTACGACACCAACGATCCGGCGCTCCGGGAGCGCCGGGTCCGGGCCCGCGAACTGCTCGCGCAATTCGACGACTGGACGCTCTCGCACGTTCCGAGGGAGATAAACGAGCGCGCCGACGAACTAGCGAACGAGGCGTTCGAGGATGGTTGACGGCACTGACCAACCGCACGATGGGTGCGAGGAGGGGACGGCGACTGGGGAGTCGACCGACAGGACTCAGGGCGCCCAGGAAACAGATGACGAGGGAGAGCTGCCGCCAGCGGTGATCGACGAGGCCGAGCGGCTGACGCGGCGCGCCCGCGAGGCGGTCGATCCGAACGAGACCGAAGCGTACCGCGAGCAACGGGCGTCGCTGGTCGCCGAGCACGGGTTCCGGGCCCGCGTCCGCGAGGAGGGGCGGGACACGCTCGTGCTGTACCCCGACGAGTGGGTCGAGGACGGCACTGTCCAGCCCGAACGGATCGAGGACATCGACCGCGGGATCGAGCGACCCCTCGAGGGTCCCGGCGAGGCCGACGAGTGGGCAGTCGTCGAGGAGCACAACCGCGAGCTGGCGGAAACGGTCGCCGACACCCGCGGCGAGGTCCACGGCGCCAACGCAGACGCGCTGGCGGACTTCGCGAGCAACTACTACGCCAAACCCATCGAGGACCTGACTGGCGCCGAACTGGAGGAGTTCCTCGCGGAGTACTTCCCGCGGAACGCCTGGCCCACCGACGACCAGCAGGCGGTCGTCGAACAGTCGGTACGGCTTACCTACCAGGTGGCGGACCAGCCGCTCCCGGGCGAGCTGTCGTCGTAAAAAACGCGGCATGCCCCTCCCGCTCCGTGCGGATCCCCTTACCGCGCGTTCTCGACGAGCGTTTCGATGTCGCTCGCACGGTCGCCGTCCGTGACGATCTTGCCGAACATCCAGCCGAGCTGATCGAGCACCGCCTCGTACCCGTCGTCGGTGAGCGCGTACTGGTTGGTCCGCTTGTCGAGTTCGCTTTTCTCGACCAGCCCCATCTCGACGAGCTCGTCCAGGTTGGGGTACAGCCGACCGTGGTTTACTTCCGAGTCGTAGTATGTTTCGAGTTCCCGCTTGATCGCCAGCCCGTAGCGGGGCTCCTCGGCGAGGATCGTCAGGATGTTCTGCTGGAACGCTGTGAGTTCTTTTGCAATGCCCAGCGTCTCATTCACCGCTTGTGCCTCCGACATAGTTGGACGAATGTCATCTATGTACTTAACGTTTAGTAAATCAATTCCTCATTGTCACGTGGTAACTGAACGAAATCCAACTGTCAGCGTAATCACTATTCAGACTGCAGAAGATCATCGTCTCGCACCACGTGGTCGTGCCCGGCCTGTGTCTGCACGTGCTGGTAGTAGCCGAGACCGAAAGTAGTTTTTGAATTCGGGTGGGAGCCCCAGACGATGACGAACCTCTGGGAAGACATCGAGACCGGACCGAACCCGCCCGAAGAGATCTACGCAGTCGTCGAGTGCCTGAAAGGCGAGCGCAACAAGTACGAGTACGACAAGGACGTGCCCGGCGTCGTGCTCGACCGGGTGCTGCACAGCAACGTCCACTACCCCAGCGACTACGGCTTCATCCCGCAGTCGTACTACGACGACGAGGACCCCTTCGACGTGCTGGTGCTCGTCGAGGACCAGACGTTCCCGGGTTGCATCATCGAGACGCGCCCGGTCGCGCTGATGCGCATGGACGACGACGGCGAGAAAGACGACAAGGTCATCGGCGTCCCGAGCGAGGATCCGCGCTACGACCACATCGGGAACGTCGACGATCTCACCCAGCAGACGAAAGCCGAGATCAGCGAGTTCTTCGAGACGTACAAGAACCTCGAAGAGGGCAAAGAGACCGAGACGCTCGGCTGGGAGGATCGCCAGGCCGCCTACGACGCCATCGAGCACGCCCAGAACCTCTACGAGAAGCACTTCGGGTAGAACCGGGGACACAGCGTTCACTGTTTCTGCCGTGGGCCGAGCCACGATCAGGCGGTAGTACTATTTTCTCGCGGCCGGATTAGGCTGGCATGAAGAAAGTCGACATCGAGGAGGTGCGCAACGAGGTCAACCCGATGCAGGTCCACGACGTCCGCCGCCCCGTCTCGGACGCGCTGGGAACCGACCACTTCGCAATGAACTACTTCGAACTCGAACCTGGCGACTCGTTCTCGGGCGGGCTCCACACCCACCACGACCAGGAGGAGGTGTTCTACGTCGAGGAGGGGACAGCGCTGTTCGACGTCGGCGAGGACCGGGAGACGGTCACGGTGGGGGCGGGCGAAGTGATCCGCTTTTCGCCCGGTGAGTTCCAGATGGGGTACGCCAAGGAGGAAGCCGGGAACCGCGTCGTCGGCTGGGCGCTGGGTGCGCCCGGCGCAACGCACGACTGGGACGAACTCGAGTCGATGATCCACTGCCGGGAGTGCGACGAGGAACTCCCACACGGAACGACGCTCACCGAGGAGGGCCGGTTCCAGTTCACCTGCACGGAGTGTGAGCACACGTTCACGCTGTAATGTCTCCCGTTTCTGCCGCCCGGGCAGACAGCACTCTGGCGGACTGAACAAGTGCGAGCGCGCCGAGGGCTTTCTTCGAGTTATCCCGGATTATGCCTCACGGACATACGCCGGTGCACCCCGATAAATTATGATTATGGGTAATTATTTGAGTGTCCCCGCGGTAGGAGTAAACACAATGGCAGCCAGCAACAAGTCAGTCGGCGTGGCCCACCACACGATCGTCCCCGTGAACTTCGAGCCCGAGGAGCCCGACGACGACGAACACGACGAGTAGCTGGACCGCATTTTTTCCATTTCGGGGGTGGCTGGCGGATTGCAGACACACGATTGTGGCTCCATCCTGGCGGTTTTTCGGGGATCGTATTCTCGATCCGTCGGAGCAGCCGTGACTCGGCGTACTGACGGCGAAGTGACCGACGTGCTATCGTGCGCAGGCCAAGCCATCGCGGGTGAACCCGGCAGATAGGGCGCAGAGAAGAACCTTCTTGTGGGAGACAGGAGAATCGGACGTATGGGACTGTTCGATCGGATTCGCGGCGATGGCGGCCCCAGGGTTGCCTTCATCGGTATCGACGGGGTGCCGTACAGTCTGCTTGCGGATCACTTCGACGAGTTCGAGAACTTCGCGGCGCTCGCCCGGGAGGGAACCGCCGGCGCAATCGACAGCATCGTGCCGCCAGAGTCGAGCGCGTGCTGGCCGTCGCTGACGACGGGCGTCAACCCCGGCCAGACCGGCGTCTACGGGTTCCAGGACCGCGAGGTCGGCTCCTACGACACGTACGTCCCCATGGGCCAGGATGTCCAGGCAAAGCGGCTCTGGACGCGCGTCCACGAGGCCGACCGGAAGGCGACGGTGATGAACGTCCCGGTCACCTTCCCGCCGGACCGGGAGGTCCAGCGGATGGTGTCGGGCTTTCTCTCGCCCGGCCTGGACAAGGCTGCCTACCCCGACGACCTCCGGACGTACCTCCAGAGCATCGACTACCGGATCGACGTCGACGCCAAACTCGGCCACGACGACGACAAGGGGCCGTTCATGGACGACGCCCACGCGACCCTCGATGCGCGCTTCGAGGCGTTCAAACACTACATCGAGGCCGACGACTGGGACCTGTTTTTCGGCGTCTTCATGACGACCGACCGGGTCAACCACTTCACGTTCAAACACTACGAGGAGGACGGCGAGTACAAGGAGGCGTTCATGGAGTTCTACCGGAAGCTCGACCGCTACATCGGCGAGCTGCGCGGGGCGCTGGACGATGACGTGACGCTGGTGGTCGCCTCCGACCACGGGTTCACCTCGCTGGACTACGAGGTCCACTACAACGAGTGGCTCCGCCAGGAGGGCTGGCTCTCCTTCGCCGACGACGACCACGACGAACTGGCCGACATCGCCGACGATGCCCGGGCGTACTCGCTGATCCCCGGCCGGTTCTACATCAACCTGGAGGGCCGCGAGCCCCGCGGGGGCGTCCCCGAGGACGAGTACCGCGAGACAAGAGCCGACCTCACGGCGGATCTGGAGTCGCTGACCGGTCCCGACGGCACGCCGGTCGCCAAACGGGTCGAGACCAAGGAGGACGCGTTCCGTGGCGCCCACGACGACATCGCGCCGGACCTGGTGGTGATCCCCAACGACGGCTTCGACCTGAAGGCCGGGTTCGGCGGCGCCGACGACGTGTTCGGCATGGGCCCGCGCAACGGGATGCACACCTTCGACAACGCCAGCCTGTTCATCGACGCCGACGCCCGGATCGACGACGCCGACCTCTACGACATCGCGCCGACGGTCCTCTCGCTGCTGGAGGTCGACTACGATCGCAGCAGCCTCAACGGCGCCTCGCTGGTGAAGTGAACGCCGCCCGCGTTCGCCGCCGAACGAGTCACTCTGGGCGGCGTTCCGCAATCTTCATTCCTTGCTGGTGAGTACAGTAATCCCCCCGATCGATGTCGTCACAGACGTCCCCTGGCTCGTCGTCGCCTGGCGGGACCGCGACAACCGCCCATCCCAGGTGGCTGACCTGGGGGCTCGTTGTCGGCGCCAGTCTGATCTCGACCGGGCTGGCCGCCTACGAGATCGCGCCGGCGAGTGTCACACCAGTCATCCGTGAGTCGATGGGGATCGGGTCGACGACTGCTGGCCTCATCGTCGGCGTCATGTTCGGGAGTGCTGTAGTCGCGAGTCTGCCCGCAGGCGCCGTTCTCGATCGGACGAACTCCCGGACTGCGATGGCGATGGCCGTCCTCGCACTCCTGATCGCCGGCGGGTGGGGGTGGAGTGCCGGCCATCGCGGCGCGTACTGGTCGCTCATCGCATCGCGTGTGCTCGGTGGTGTGGCGTATGTCGTCGTCTGGAACGCCGGTATCGACATGGTGAGCAGGGCCGTGACCGCCAGCAACCGGGCGACGGCAGTCGGTATCTTCACCGCGAGCGGGCCGATCGGGTTCGCGCTCGGACAGGGAACGGGCCCGCCGATCGCCGACCTGTTCGGCTGGCCCGCGATCTTCCTCGCGTTCACCGGTGTTGCGCTCGTCGGATCAGTCGTGTTCTGGCCGGCGAGTCGCGGCCTCGGCCGGAGTGACGCTGCAAACCCGTCGCTGTCGGAGTTCAACGCTGTCCTCCGGAACCGGTCCGTCTGGCTGATCGGCCTGCTCGGATTCCTCGGGTACTCGCTGTATCTGTTCGTAAACAGCTGGGGTGCGTCGTATCTCACCGAGGAAGTCGGCCTCTCGCTCGGGGTGAGCGGCCTCCTGGTTGCGGTCTTTCCTGCCATCGGCGTCGTCTCCCGCATCAGCAGCGGGCTCCTCTCCGATCGCGTGTTCGGCGGGCGTCGCCGGCCCGTCATTCTCGGATCCTTCGGGATAGCAACCCCGCTGTTGCTGACGTTCATCCGGCTCCGCTCGATCCCGGTGCTCGTCGCGGCCCTTCTCGTTGCAGGCTTTGCCATCCAGCTTACACTTGGCCTCTCGTTCACCTACGTTCGGGAGATTGTCGAGACACGTGTCGCTGCGACAGCAGTCGCCTTCCACACGAGTGTCGGGTTGGCTGGTGCGTTCCTCGCACCGATTGCCGGCGGTGCGGTCGTCGAGTTCGCTGGCTTCAGTGTTGCGTTTTTGCTGGCAGGTGTCCTGGGTGGCTGTGGCATCGTGCTCGCCTGGTATGCACCGGAACCAGCCCGGTTGTGACGCTACGACACACTGGTCGCTTCCCCCTCCCGGACGGCACTGCGACGCAAGCTAAAACAGGTCCTCGATCTCCTCGTTGCCGAACTGTTCGAGCGGGTCGACCTCCTCGGTTTCCTCGTGGGCCCTGCGTGCGCGTTCGATGAACTGCTCGATGCGCTTCGAGCGCTCGACGCCGCCCAGCAGCACCAGCGCGGCGAGGCGGTCGCTCTCCAGCGGGAAGTCACCGCCGCGGACCTGCAGCGAGCCGGTCTCCTCCTCGACCCACTTGCGGGCGCGCTCGACGCCTTTCCGCGAGATGCGCTCGGGCGCGCCGGCGACGACCAACAGCGCCGCCTCGGCGTCGACGGCGTCGGGAAGGCTCATCCCCGTCAACAGCGCCTTGCGGGTGATCGAGGTGATCGTGTTGATGTTCTCGCTAGCGTCGGGTGCGGCCTCGGCGCTGGCGTAGCCCAGGCTGGCGATGCCGCCGTCCCGCAGCGTGTTGATGATCTCCGAGGAGTCGACGACGCTCTCGGCGACGCCGTCGACGACCTCGCCCGAGGCGAACATGAGGCCGACGCGCTGGGCGATCTGCTGGTTGATGTTGTCGAACCCTTCCTCGACGGTCTCGTTGCTGGTCCGCCAGGCGTCGTTGTCGATCAGGAGGGCAGCGTCGGCCTCGCGGGCGACCGTCTTCAGCGAGCGGCCGGCGTTGGCCTGGTAGATCGCCCCTTCGTCGCGGCCGGGGAGAATGCCGAGCGTATAGATGGGGATGTCGTGGATCCGGTTCATCTCGCGGGCCAGCGCCGGCGCGCCGCCGCTGCCGGTGCCGCCGCCGAGCCCCGCGACGATCACGACGGCCTCGGCGTTGGTCGTGATCCGTGAATCGAGTGCGTCCATCACTTCCGTCGCCTCAGACTGCATGATCTCGGCGCCGAGTTCGTTGTCCCCGCCGACGCCGTGTCCTTTCACTCTGTCCTGGCCGATCAGCATCGTGTCGATGTCGAGAGCCTGGAGGTCCGTTTTCGCCGTATTGACGGCGAAGGCTCCCTGCACCGCGTCGAACCCCATGTCGCTGTCGAACTCGGCGAGGGTCTGGGTCACTTTGCCCCCTGCCTGTCCGACCCCAATCAGGACGACCTTCATACTGATACTCTCGGATGGCCGGGTTATGAACGTTGGGCCCGCGTTCACCTCCGCGGGAATCGACGGATAGACAGGGCGGCTGGGATCAGTCGTCGCCTCGAGGTTGCTGGTCGCCCCCGCGTTTACTCGTCGCCGACGGGTTTCCGCCGGAGAGGAGACGACTAATACTGGTGGCTGTACGTACGTAAAAATTCGAATTGAGAATCCAGGCGGAACGGGTCTGTCTCCGCAGATAGCAGAGACTAATGAGTAAAAGAATTACAGCCACCAGTATGAAACGCTCTTCTGTCGCCCCGTCGAATGACGGGTATGGAGTGTCCGACGTGTGGCGCGGCGACAGTCGCGTTCGCCGTGCCCGAGGACCTGGCGGCGTACCTGCCGGGAGCCGAGGATGGGGCGGCGCTGTGCACGCGCTGTCTCTCGCTGCATCCCGTCGATTCTGCACCGGACGGCGACCCGTCATTCGAGGCAGTCAGCGACGCGTTCCCCTCGAACCCGGACGCGGCGGTGCCGATGGCGCTGCTCGTCGGGCTGGTGGAGAACCTCGCGCTGTACCGCGCGGAGATCAGCGACCTGCTCGAACTCGTCGAGCGCGCGGGGACCGACCCGCTACTTGTGCTCGATCGCCTCGCCTGCGACCCCGATATCGAGGCCGAGACTGACCTCGCCGGCCGCCGCCGGCAGCTCGAACAGCTGCTGTGAGCCGGCCGGGCATCCTGTGAGTCGGCCGGGCAAGCGGTATCTCTAACACCCGGGCGTCCCCGTGAGTAGGTATGGAAGATCGGTCGCTCGACGAGTTCCTCAAGGATGGCGAGGAGTCTGACTCGTCGTCCGACGCCGAGCAGGCGTCCCAGGAACCGTCTGGCCCCTCACCAGAGTCGGGCGAGGACTCCCAGGGCGAGACCGAGTCCGAGGTGACGCCCGACGAGGAGTCAGTGGAGCCGGAGGAGGCTGCAGAGCCGGTGGACTCCGAGGTGGCAGAACCACCATCGGAACTCCCCGACGAGCCCGAGCCCGCGACGGCCAGCTGGACGCCCGACGGGGCGGCGTGCGAAGCCTGTGGCGAAACGGCATCACGGCTATGGGACGACGAGGGACAGCAGGTGTGTCGGTCCTGCAAGGAGTGGTAGCGGGCGTATCGCCACCAAGAGTTATTGTCGTCCTCGGCCACGTTTGGCTATGGACCACGCGTTTCTCGTCGACCTGTTGGGTGCGGATCAGTTTTCCACCGCCGAGACGGCGCTTGCGGAACATGCGACGGACTGGGGAACCGAGGATGCCGATGGGTCGGCGCCGGACGCCGTCGTCTATCCAGACTCGACTGAGGACGTGTCGGCGGTGCTGGCGGCGGCGACCGAGCGCGGGATTCCCGTGACGCCGTACGCCGCCGGGACGAGCCTGGAGGGCAATCCGGTCCCCACACACGGCGGCATCAGCATGAACCTCACCCGAATGGACGCAGTGCAGGAGATACGCCCCGACGACTTCCAGATGGACGTCGAACCCGGCGTCATGGGTCCAGCGATCGAGGAGGCCGCGGGCCAGTACGGCCTCTTTTTCCCCCCACTGCCCTCGTCGGGCGACATCTCCACCATCGGTGGGATGATCGCCAACGCCGCCAGCGGGATGCAGACCGTCAAGTACGGCGAGATCGCCGACTGGGTGCTAGAACTGGAGGTCGTGCTCGCGGACGGCTCGGTGATCACTGCTGGGTCGAGGGCCGTCAAGACGTCCTCGGGGTACAACCTCCGGGATCTGTTCGTCGGCAGCGAAGGAACGCTCGGGGTCGTGACCCGCGCGACGCTGGAACTGGCGGGACGGCCCGAACAGATCAAGGGCGGGCGAGTGCTGTTCCCGACGCTTGAGGCCGCCACTGCCGCGGTCGCGGACATCGTCCAGTCGGGCGTCGACGTCGCCAAGATCGAACTGGTAGACGCGGAAGCGGCGACAATGTCAAATGCCTACACCGGTGCCGATCTGCCGGACCAGCCGATGGTCTTTCTGGAGTTTCACGCCGACCACGGGATCGACGACGAAATCGCCTTCTGTGAGGCAGTGCTTTCTGACCACGATCCCGAACAGTTCGAGATCGCCGACGGGGAGCGCATGGAGGACCTCTGGCGCGCCCGCAAGGATCTCGCGCCGGCGATCGACGAGTACGACCCCGACCGCGGATTCAGGCATCCCGGCGACGTGACAGTGCCGATCAGCGAGTACGGGAACCTGATCGCCTACGCGAAGGCGCTCGCCGCAGACTACGACCTCTCGATCCCCTGCTTCGGGCACGCCGGCGACGGCAACGTCCACTACGCGATCCTCGTGAACCCCGACGACCCGGATGAGGCCGCCCGCGCGAAGGAGGCCCACAGCCGGATCATCGAGCGCGCGATCGAGGTCGGCGGAACCGCCACCGGCGAGCACGGCGTCGGTCGGGGTAAACGCGAGTACCTCGTCGCCGAACACGGGGAGGAGACCGTCGAGGCAATGCGCGCGGTCAAGCGCGCGCTCGATCCGACGGACACCCTGAACCCCGGCAAGATCTTCCCCGAGACAGCCGACGGCGAGCGCGTGCGGGCTGACGACGGGGAGTGATACTGGTGGCTGTACGTCCGTGAACACTCGAATTGAGAATCCAGGCGGAACGGGTCTGTCTCCGCAGATAGACAGCCAGACGTGATTCAGGTACGCATGCCGTCCCAACTCCCGTTGGTCGGGCCATGACACAGCCGATGGACTGTCCTGGCACTGGACGGAGTCACGTCTGGCTGTCTAGCAGAGGCTGGTGATACTGTCGGACGTAACTCTGTGTCACATCGTGACACTCTCCTGGCTGTATTCGCACGGTTGAACGGCTGAACGTGACGTGTGACTCCACGAAATTAGAATTACAGCCACCAGTATGAGTCCGAGTCAGTTACAAGTATCGAGTCCCTATCCGGAGCCACATCATGAGTGAACAGGAAGGCGGTATTCCGGAGCGAGAGGAAGAGTGGAAAGAGATCCTGACAGAGCAAGAGTACGAGATCCTGCGGGAGGCGGGCACGGAGCCGCGGTTCAGCGGCGACCTGCTGGACGTCAAGGACGAGGGCGTGTTCACCTGCGCCGGCTGTGGCAACGAACTGTTCCACTCCGAGCAGAAGTTCGACTCGGGGTCGGGCTGGCCGAGCTTCTTCGACGTGCTCGACGAGGGCAACGTCGAGACGCGCGTCGACACGAGCCACGGCATGCGCCGCACCGAAGTCGTCTGTGCCCGCTGTGAGGGCCACCTCGGCCACATCTTCGACGACGGCCCCGAACCGACCGGCAAGCGCTACTGCATCAACTCGGCGTCGCTGGACTTCGACCCCGAGGAGTGACGCTCCCGTCGCGGGCGCCGTCGACGGACTGGATCCCTGCGCCAGCTCGGCTAACTCGCCGGGCCACCCGAGAGGCGTCCGTTGAGCGACGATTCCGGGCCAGTCCCGCGTTCGCAGAGTCGGCTGTGACCGTCCGCGGGCGTGAGCTTTATACTGTCGGACGTAACTCTGTGTCACATCGTGACACTCTCCTGGCTGTATTCGCATGGGTGAACGGCTGAACGTGACGCGTGACTCCATGAAATTACGTCCGACAGTATTAGTATCGGCGTTCGTTACAGTCGAGCGATGAGACTGGCCGTCGTCCGGGAGCGGTTCCCGTTGACGACCGTCGAAGCGGCCGTGTTCGTCTCCGGCGTCGCCAGCATGGGGCTGGAAATCCTGGCCGGCCGCATCATCGCGCCGGAGTTCGGCAGCAGCATCTACACCTGGGGGACGATCATCGGGGTCTTCCTCGCAGCGCTCAGCCTGGGGTACCACCGCGGCGGGAAGCGGGCGGACGTGAACGCCTCGCCCGACCGGCTGGCCGGCCTCATGCTCGGCACTACGGCGTACGTCGCCGTGGTGATCTTCGCCGGCGACTTCCTGGTGCGGGGGACGACGCCGCTCCCGCTGCCGAGCCGGTTCGCGTCGCTGCCGGCCGTCGTCGTCCTGTTCGGGCCGCCGACGTACCTGCTGGGCTTTGTCAGCCCCTACGGCGCCGCACTCTCGCGCAAGGAGAGCGTCGGCGAGGCCTCCGGACACGTCTACGCGGTGGGTACTGTCGGCAGCATCGTCGGCGCGTTCGGGACGACGTACGCCCTGATCCCGACGCTGTCGGTCGACGGGATCGCACTCGTCTTCGGGCTCCTGCTCGTGGTGATGGCGCTGGCGCTGGCAGTCCCCGACGTCGACCGGCGGCCCGCAGCCGGCATCGTCGTCGTCACGCTCCTGCTCGTCGGGGCAGTCCTCAGCGGCCCCGCCGGCATCGCGATCGAGGGCCACGTCGTCCACCAGGCCCAGACGCCCTACCAGGAGCTGCAGGTCGTCGATCGGGGGGAGACGCGGACGCTCTACCTCGACGGGCACCCCCACAGCGCGATGGACCTGTCCGATCCCGACCGGCACGTCTTCGAGTACACCCGCTACTTCCATCTCCCCTTCCTCGCGGCCGACGATCCCGACGAGATCGACCGCGTGCTGTTTATCGGCGGCGGCGGGTTCACCGGGCCAAAGCAGTTCGTCGACGAGTACAACGTCACCGTCGACGTCGTGGAGATCGATCCGGCGGTTATTGACGCCGGCAAGAAGTACTTCGACGTCGTGGAGTCCGAACGCCTGACCATCCACAACGCGGACGGTCGGCAGTTCCTGCGGGAGACCGACGCCACGTACGATCTGATCGTCCTGGACGCCTACAAGAAAGACAAGGTGCCGTTCCAGCTGACCACCAGGGAGTTCATGCAGCTCGCCAGCGACCGCCTTTCCCCGGATGGAATGGTGCTGGCGAACATCGTCTCGGCACCCAGCGGTCCGGCGTCGAAGTTCTACCGCGCCGAGTACAAGACGATGGACGAGGTGTTCCCGAAGGTGTACAGCTTCCCGACGGCCGGGGTCGACGTCATCCAGAACATCGAGGTGGTCGCGAGCAAGGACGACACACCGCTCACCCAGGCGACTCTCCAGCAGCGCAACGAGGATCGTGACATCGGCATCGACCTTCGCGAGGAGGTCGGGAACTACGAGCGCTCGCACAGCATCGACGGCGTCCCGCTGCTCACCGACGACTACGCGCCGGTCGACAGGCTGCTGGATCCGATGATCGGCCAGCAGTACGTCATCCAGGAAACGGGAGCGGACGACGCTGCCGACGGTGACACCGCGACCGCCGGCGGATGATCGGAAGGATGGTCTCCCGGTCGACCGGCCTACAGCGTCGCCGGATCGGGCGGGAGGCTGCGATGGAGGCGATGTTTGAGGAAATTGAAGGGGTTGATGCCGTGGCTGTGTCGTTTCCCCGCGGCGCTGAGCCGGACGAGATTTCGACGACGGTTGCGGAACTGGCGCCGTAGGTGCTCGCGGGTCTCGCAGTGCTCGTCCCTCGCGCTGATGGCTTGCGGCCTTCGCTGCTCGCGGGTCGCTTCCGCTCCCCGCTCGCATTCCGAGGGCTCCCTCCGGTCGCCCTCGCTGCTCAGGCACGCGAGCCAGACCGCGCCAACGTGGAGGGCGAAAAGAGTCCGAAACGGCCCGGTGTTGTTAGGGATCAGTCCAGTTGCACGCCGGGGTTCGTCACGGCGCCGTTCGATGCCGAGCCGAAGTCCCGGACGTACTTCGCGAGCACGCCGTTCTCGTAGGCGGGTTCGGGGTCGTAATCCTCGAGGCGGCGCTCGATCTCCTCGTCGGAGAGATCGACCGACAGCTTCAGGTTGTCGATGTCGATGGTGACGGTGTCGCCGTCCTGGAGCGCTGCGATCGGCCCGCCGACGTACGCCTCCGGCGCCACGTGGCCGATCGAGAACCCGCGGGTGGCGCCCGAGAACCGCCCGTCGGTGAACAGCGCGACGTCCTCGGCGTGGCCCTGGCCGGCGACCGCGGAGGTGACGCCGAGCATCTCGCGCATCCCGGGGCCGCCGCGCGGTCCCTCGTTGCGGATGCAGATCACGTCGCCCTCCTCCACGCGGCCGCCCTGGACGTACTCCATGGCGTCCTCCTCGCGCTCGAACACCTGGACGGGCCCCTCGTGGTGGAGGTGGTCCTCGCCGGTGATCTTGATGACCGCGCCGTCGGGCGCGAGGTTGCCGGTCAGGATCCGGATCGCGCCGCGCTCGTGGATCGGATCGTCGACCGTCTGCAGGTAGTCGACGTCGAGCTCGGCGACCGTCGGCGGGCCGATCCGCTCGAGTTCCTCGGCCATGGTGCGGCCCGTCACGGTCAGCGCGTCACCCTCCAGCAGGCCGGCGTCGTGGAGTTCCCGCAGGACGACGGGGACGCCGCCGACCTCGTGGAGGTCGTTCATCACGTACTGGCCGCCGGGCTGGAAGCTGGCGATCTTCGGCGTGCGCGCGCTCACCTCGTTGAATGTCCCGATGTCCAGATCGACGCCCGCCTCCGCCGCCAGCGCGAGCAGGTGCAGGACCGCGTTCGTCGAGCCGCCCACTGCGACCTGCAGCGCGATGGCGTTCTCGAAGGAGGCCCGCGAGAGGAAGTCGGAGGGGGTCCGCTGATCCTCGATCGCCTCCAGCGCGAGTCGGCCCGCTCGCTCGGCTTCCTGGTAGCGCTCCTCGTCCTCCGCGGGCGCGGAGGCAGCACCGAGCGGCGAGAAGCCCAGCGCTTCGGCGATGGAGGCCATCGTGTTGGCGGTAAACATCCCGCCACAGGAGCCCGCACCCGGGCAGGCGTTGCGCTCCATCTCGTCGAGTTCGTCCTCGCTCATCTCGCCCTCGGCGACGGCGCCGACGCCCTCGAAGACGTTCTGGATCGTGATCTCGCGGCCGCCGTGCTCGCCGGGCATAATCGACCCGCCGTAGAGGAACACGCTGGGCAGGTCCGTCCGGATCGCGGCCATCATCATCCCCGGCATGTTCTTGTCACAGCCGCCGATCGTCACGAGGCCGTCGATGCGCTCGCCGAACGCCACGAGTTCGACGGAGTCGGCGATGATCTCCCGGGAGATCAGGGAGGCGCGCATCCCCTCGGTCCCCATCGAAATGGCGTCGGAGATGGTGATCGTCCCGAACTCGATCGGCATCCCGCCGGTCCCGTCTACGGCGTCGTACGCCGACGCCGCGACGTCGTCGAGGTGGACGTTACAGGGCGTGATGTCCGCCGCCGGGTTGGCGATGCCGACCATCGGCGAGGACAGGTCCTCGTCGTCGTACCCCATGGCCCGGAACATCGCGCGGTGGGGTGCCCGGTCGACTCCTTCGGTCACCTCGTTGCTCGGCAGCTCCGGGTCCTTCCCGCGATCGTCGTCGGGATCGACCCGTTCAGTGGGTTGCTGGCTCATGCCTCTGGGGAAACGCCGACTGCACTTAAGTTGCCGGACGAACGGCAAGAACCACTGTGCGGCGTGAACCTGGCACAGCTGCCCCGCGGCGGGAGGACTTACCCCCGTACACGGACGTTCTGCTGACCGAGCACCTACCCGGTCACTGCCGGCACACGCGATCGCGGTCGGGACCCTTCCTGGCGACCGAACTGTGAAACCGCGCGAGCTGTTAGGACTGTTGTATCTATGTTGGAGCTGTACCAGTCCGAGGGCTGTCCGTACTCCAGCACCGTCCGCGAGAAACTCTCCGAACTCGGCGTTTCGTACGTGATCCACAACCCGCGCCTGCCGGGCGACGAGGGTGGCGACGTCACCAACGAGGTGACCCACGAACAACTGACGGCCCGCGGCGAAGACCAGATCCCCTACCTCGTTGATACCGACCGCCAGGTGACGATGCACGATAGCGAGGACATCGTCGAGTACCTCGAAATCCACTACGAGTGAGCGGTTAGAGACGGCTAGGTGACGTCCTGTTCGGGAAGCAACCCGAGAATCTTCTCCCGATCACGGCAGTTCTCCGGCAGGACGTCGGGACCGAACAGGCCGACGCCGCGGCAGACGCCAGGGTGGTCGTTTCGTTCGCGCTCGACCCGTAGCGTCCCGGCTGTCCGGTGGCCGACGAACGCCGCGAGCGGCAGCACGACGGTGCCACCGTCGTCGTACTCGTAGTGCACCTCGCCGGTGTATAGCAGATCGGTGAGTTCGACGTCGAGTCCAGTCTCCTCCTCGGCCTCCCAGACGGCAGTCTCGGCGGGCAGGTGCCGCCCCTCGATTGCGCCGCCCGGTGGCTCCCAGTACCCGCTCCGGTTGTAGACCAGCACCGTCTCCTCGTGGGCGTCGGTGTAGAAGGTGACCACCGACGCGATGCCCGCGAACGTGTCCAGTTGCTCTTCGACGGAGTCCGGGACGCTGTCGGGATACCACGGGAGTGGCCCGTAGTCGACCGGATCGATAGTTCTCATGGTTCCCCAGGCCTCCCTGAGGTCGTTCAGGCTCGACGCAGTGCGTCGTTCGAGGCGTTGCTGTACCTGGCTGGTGTCGGTCATCAGTCCCGTGGGCTACGAACGGCAGCCAAAAAAGTCGCTTCCCTGTGGGAACCTACATATCCTCCCAGCCTGTAGCATGAGACATGAACGTTCGGTCACTCGAAGGGGACGTTCCAATCCGGCAGCTAGCCGGCGTCCTGCTCGTCCTCGCCGTCGTCACTCTCCTGTACAGTCTTCTCGTCACACAGACCATCCTGCTGTGGCTGTTCGCCTGGCTGTCGCTGGCGTCGGTGGGGCTCTTGGTGTTCGTCGTCTACCTCCTCTACCGACTCACTGTCGCCGCCGAACGGATCGCGACGAAGCTGTAGCTCTGCGACCGACGGTCGGTCGGACTACTCCCGTGTATCACTCCCCCGAGCGGTGCCTGTGGAGTGCGTACCACGTCCCGAAGACGAGGACGGTGGTCAGCACCGTGATCGCGACGGCGGAGTTGGCCATGAGGTCGAACGAGTCGAGCGTCCGGTCGAGTTCGCCGTTGCGGTAGTTGGCGTTGATCCAGGTGTGGTGGGGGCCGCCCAGCACCGAGACGAAGTAGTCGACGACATCGTTGAAGACGTACCAGACGGTGCCGACGACGACCGCCCACAGCGGGAACTCGGCGTAGCGGTGGATCACGAACGCCTGGGCGACCATCCCGACGTGGCTCCAGATCAGGAACTGCCAGAGGCCGACCGACAGCGCGCCCGTGTCCTCGACGAACGCCTGGACGAACACGGTCCAGAGGCCGTACTTGATGCAGCCGAAGAAGGCCAGGACGTGTAACAGCGCGACGAGCGGGCCCCGCCAGTCCAGTCGCCAGGCAGCAAGCGAGAGTGCGAAATACAGCGTCGCGAGCGGGCTGACGGGGATCAGCGGCCACGCGAGCAGGGGCGCCGCCGCGAGCTGGTTGCTGTAGTACCAGAAGCCGAACGCGGTCCCGACCAGATTGACGGCGACGACCGGCCAGGCGAGCCTGAGGCCGACGTTCTCGACCCACTCCGGCAGCGGTGCAGCCCACCGGGGCAGCCCCTTCGGTTCAGGCAGCGACACGTCGACGTACCGGGCGACTGCGGCGTCGATGCGACGGCCGACGCCGCCTTCACTGCTCATGCACGACCGGTGGTGGCCGACGGACAAATCGGTGGCGGAAACGCGGCGTTGAACTGACGCTGCCCGTGGTCGGCGAGAAACTCCACGACTGGCTGGTCGCCCTCCACACGCGGGTGTTCCTCGACCAGGCCGAGGGTATATTGTCGGACGTAATTTCGTGGAGTCACGCGTCACGTTCAGCCGTTCACCCGTGCGAATACAGCCAGGAGAGTGTCACGATGTGACACAGAGTTACGTCCGTGCTCATACTGCCGGACGTGATTCCGTTCCCACCCGGATAGCGCTCAGCATCTGAAACAACCGAAACCCCCAGTCTGAGCAACACTCGGAGTAACATAGTCACGTCCGGCAGTATCACGTTCACTCCGGCGGGTCCATGGCGATGCTGCGGTCGCGGAGCGCGGGCGTGATGTTGATCCGTTCGATGTCGGCGCCCGCACGGTGCCAGACGAACGCAGCGCGGGCGAACAGATCCATACACTCCAGGCGAACCTGGCGGGGGTTGCCGTCGGTGCGCTCGTGGATGTCCATGATCGCCTCAGCGGTGAACAGCGGCGGATCCTGCCCCTCGTACGGCTCGTCGCGGAAGTAGGCAACGGAGCGCGCGATGTACTCGGCGACGTCCGACGGCGAGAAGGGATCGATCCCCACGTAGTAGCGCAGCCGCGAATCCAGCGTGTCGCGGAACTCCACCAGCCGCTGTTTGCCTTCCGGCGTCCCGGTCAGAAACAGCCTGACGCCGAAGTCCCCGGCGGTCTGAAGCGGCGACAGCAGCTCCGTGGGCAGATCCTCGATCTCGTCGACGACCAGCAGGATCGTCACGCCGTCCTCGCGGGCCGCCGCCGCGACCTCGGCGACGGCCTCCCGCGTCTCAGCGGTCGCCCAGGGAATCCCGTTGCGGACCTGCCAGTAGTTCGACCGATCGATCTGGTAGCCCGCGGCGTAGGCGTCTTTCAGGATCCCCTCGTAGAGGCCGCGCTCGGTCGTCGCGTTCGGGTTTTCGAGCGCCGAGACGACGAAGTCGTCGCGCCGCCCGAGGTCCCGGGTGGCGATCTCCCGCAGCGCCGTCTTGCCGGTGCCGTACTTACTGATCAGCCCGATGTGCTGGCCTTGCAGCAGCCAGCTGGTGATCTGCGTGAGCATCTCGCCGTCGTGGCGGACGTACAGCGGCTCCGGCATCCGGTCGGTGTTCGCTTCCTCCGTGAATGGGAGATCCGAGAGGCTCTCGGGGTCCCCGCCGAGTGCACGCCCGAACGACAGCAGCGCCGGCTCGACCTCTGTGAGCCGGCTGCTGATGATCCCCTCCTGATGCTGGTCGGCTTCGGCGAGGCGGTCGAACAGCCGATCGACCGGCTCCGGCCTGGAACTGCCCAGGGTCCCGTCCTCGGTTCCACCGTCCGCGCGGTGCTCGCGTGTCATCCCCGTCTCTTACGCCAACTGTGGCAGTCACGCGTTAAATCGTTTCGGGGACAATTACTGATTGTTGTGAGTATTTTC
>PXSQ01000095.1 GCA_003022725.1 Halobacteriales archaeon SW_7_65_23
ACACAATTGTTGTGTGCGGGAGGTACGACCTCTTCACTCCCTGTCATACATCACGCTCCAGGGAGTTAGCAGGATTCCTCACCAAGTCAGCCGACTGCGCTTCTCACTCCCTCCCGGTCGTTGTGATGCTCATCCACCGTCAGAGCACGCTCTGACGAGCCCTCGCTCGCTCCGCTCGCGAGGACCTCGCGCAGTAGGTGCTCGCAGGTCTCGCAGTGCTCGACCCGCTCGCCAGCGCGCGCCGACGTTGATTACGGAATCGGAGTAACGACTCTGGCACCGAACCTGAGTGCAGTCGTGCGGTGAGACAGTCAGGTCGAACCCGCTCGCAGGTGGGTCACGATGACAGAAGGCTTTACGGGGCCCGTCACGTATCGGGGAGCAAATGGTACTCGACGATCTCGGCAGTTCGCTCCGGGGCACGCTCAACAACCTCCGGGGGAAATCTCGCATCGACGAGGAGGACGTCGACGAGGTGGTCAAGGAGATCCAGCGCTCGCTGATCCAGGCCGACGTCGACATCGCACTGGTCCAGGAGCTCTCGGACAGCATCAAGACCCGCTCGCTCGAGGAGGAGCCCCCTGCGGGCACCTCCCCGCGGGACTGGGTGCTGCGCATCGTCTACGAGGAACTGGTCGCCCTGCTTGGCGACTCGACGGAAATCCCGCTGGAGGAGCAGACGATCATGCTCGCGGGCCTCTACGGGTCGGGGAAGACCACGACCGCGGCGAAGATGGCGTGGTGGTTCTCCAAGAAGGGGCTGCGCCCGGCGATCATCCAGACCGACACCGACCGGCCCGGCGCCTACGACCAGGCCAAGCAGATGGCCGAGAACGCCGAGGTTGGGTTCTACGGCGAACCCGACACCGACGATCCGGTAGCGATCGCCAAGCGCGGGCTGGAGGAAACCGCCGACGCCGACGTCCGCATCGTCGACACGGCGGGCCGGGACGCGCTCAACGAGGAGCTGATCGACCAGATCGAACGCATCGAGGCGGCCGTGAATCCGGACCGCAATCTGCTGATCCTCGACGCCGCGATGGGCCAGAGCGCCAAAGAGCAGGCCGCGGAGTTCGAGGAGGCGATCGGCATCGACGGCGTCGCCATCACCAAGCTCGACGGGACCGCGAAAGGCGGCGGCGCGCTCGCGGCCGTCGACCAGACCGACTCCACCATCGCCTTCCTCGGGACGGGCGAGACCGTCAAGGACATCGAGCGGTTCGAGCCCTCGAGTTTCGTCTCGCGGCTGCTGGGGATGGGCGACATCGAGCAGCTGGCCGAGCGTGTCGAGCGCGCGATGGAGGAGACCCAGGCGGAGGACGACGACTGGGAGCCCGAGGACATCCTAGAAGGGCAGTTCACGCTGTACGACCTCCAGAAGCAGATGGACGCGATGAACCGTATGGGGCCGCTCGACCAGGTGATGGACATGATCCCCGGGATGGGCGGCGGGCTGATGGATCAGCTGCCCGACGACGCGATGGACGTCACCGAGGAGCGCATGCGCGATTTCGAGGTGATCATGGACTCGATGACCGAGGAGGAACTCGAGAATCCGCGGGTGATCGGCGCGAGCCGGACCCGCCGGATCGCAAAGGGGTCGGGCAAGCCCGAGGACCGGATCCGCGAACTGCTCCAGCAGCACAAGATGATGGAGCAGACGCTCAAGCAGTTCCAGGGGATGGGCGACGCTGACATGGAGCGGATGATGAAGCAGATGCAACAGGGCGGCGGCCCCGGCGGCCCCGGCGGCCCCGGCGGCATGGGCGGCGGTGGCGGCGGCAACCCGTTCGGGTGAGGTAACTAAACTGCCGGTTTGAGCCTCCCCCTTTCTTATACCACGTACCTTCGTAGACGGTGTCATGACACGCCGCCGAACCGTGCTCGCCCTGGCCGGGTCGACGCTCGCCGGACTGGCGGGCTGTGCCACTGACTCCGGGTCCGACTCCGCCAACGGAACGCCCGACACAACGCCGACGGGGACGCCAAACGCAACGCCAACCGAGACGCCCGACGGATCGTCCGGGGAGAATACTGGCGACCAGTCGGATCGTTCCGAGGAAGCCAACAGCGGAATGACTGCGCAGGTAGCCCTCTCGACGGCGTCGTATCTCGCAGGTGCCGTTCCAGTCGAGGAGTTCGAGTACCAGCGCCAGGAGAACACCTCCCAGCCCATCTCCGAGTTCCCCGAGGCGTTCGCGGACGCAGTCCGGGAGGCACGCGACGGCGGGTTCCAGACCGACGATCCCAGCGAGGAACTGCTCGCCGCGCTCGACGAGATTACGAAACCACGGACGCGAATCCGGTGGTCGGAGCCGATCGTGGAACTCGACGGGAACGCGTACGTCGTCGAACCGCACCTCCCGGTCCTCGAACTGCGACTCGGGGAGGAGCTACTGGCGGAGTACGACGAATCCCGGACTGTCTCCTCCGAGGGCGAGTTCGAACACGAGGAAGTCGAGTCGCTGGTACGTCGGATCGGATGGGACGGGAAGCCGAATACGGCACGGGGCTCGTACAAACGGTCGCTGGTTCCCGACGAAGTCGAGGCGTTCCTCGACGAGTACGACTACGTCGAAGACGAACGGGGCGTCTCGCGGATCGTCGTCGAGCGACACAACTGGGAGCCGCCGTACACGATCGAACTCCGGGAGTTCACCGCCGAGGATCGCTGGGGCCGCGAGGTCCACGACCTGGGAGCGCTCGAGGACGACCTCCAGCAGTTCCTCGAATCCGTGCTCGAGTCGGGAACAGGGGTCAGTACCCCGCCGGTCGTAACCGACGAGGTGCCGGCGTCGTACTTCGAGACGCTGGCACCCGACGACCGGGGCGGGAAGCGCCCGCTCCTCCAGGTCGACGGAACGGTCTACCGAGTCCACGTCGCCGAGGGAACCCCTGAGACCATGCCGGTCACACTGACTGCGGAGTCGGCCGAGCCCACGGCGGACGGGCTGGCGCGATTCAGGCTGCAGGTCACAGTTACGGACGACAACTCCGGCACCACAGTCGCGCCGGGCGAACCGGTCGAACTGCACAGTGGGATCGGCCTGCCCACCGCGCTCTGGATCGAACACGGCGACGAGTCACACCTCCTCGATAGCGACCGCTACGAGGTCCCCGTCGCGAGCGAGGACGGCGGCGAATCGTGGTCACTCGCTGTCGACCACCCCGGAGTCGAGGAGATAGCAGTCAGCGAGGAGCTGTCGGTCGGCGACGAGCTCACGGCGACGTACGTCGTGCCCGGGACCGTCCCCGCGGGCTCGTACACGCTGAGTGGGAGTTTCGGGGCCCTCTGGCTGGAGAACCCGGACGACTACAACCAAACGCAGGGCGTCTATCCCTTCGAAGTCGAGTTGACGCTGACCGAACCGTAGCGGGTCAGTGCCCGCCGCGGTCGGCTTCCCCGCCGCGGTCGGTTTCCTCACCGAGTTCGGCGACGAGTTCGCGGGCGCGACCGGCCCGCACGTCGTCCTCGGCGACCATCCGCGCTCCGCGGCTCGTCGTAGAAGCCGGGAATGCGCGAGTCTATGGCGGCCACTCTCGCGCCGGCGGAATAGGGGTACCGTTCTCGCCGCGATGGGGAGCAGTGACTCGTCAGGCCCGCCGGGTCTGGACGGCAGTTCCGGCGACGTTCACCCACAGCATCCCCTCGGCCATCTCCTCGTAGTCGAACGCGGCGCCCACGACGGCGTCGGCGCCGACCCCCTCGGCCTCGGCGCGGAGGTCCGCGAGCGCTTCCTGGCGGCCGGTTTCGATTTTCTTCTCGTAGGAGCCGCTGCGCCCGCCGACGATGTCGCGGATCCCGCCCGCGATGTCGCTGACGATGTTCGCGCCGATGACTGCCTCACCAGAGACCAGCCCGCAGTACTCGACGACCTCGCGTCCGTCAATACTGTCCGTCGTCGTGATCGTAATCTCCGTCATGCACGCGGGGCTACGGGGGTGATCAATAAAAACACCGAGCAGTGTTTCCGGGTGGGCAGTGGCATCGACGGTCGCGCGGTCGACGCCAACGACGCCGGCGCGGCTCATAGTGATTGTTGTGATTCAGAGGTCCGGCAACGGATCGGACATGACGACCGCTTCGCCGTCGATGACAGTCTCGCCGTCGGCGCGCTCGACGGTCGTCGTCAGACGGAACCGGTTGTCGCCGATCCGTTCGACGACCTCGCACTCGGCGGTGACTTCCCCGTCGATGGGGACCGGGCCGAGGTAGCTGACCTCCTGGGAGAGGTAGATCGTCAGGCCGGGGAGGCGCGCGAGCGCGGCGCTGATCATGCCGGCGACGAGCGTCCCGTGGGCGATCCGCTCGCCGAAGCGCGTCTGTTCGGCGTACTCAGCGTCGAGGTGCAGGCGGTTAGTGTCGCCGCTGGCCTCCGCGAACGCCTCGACGTTCCCCAGCGGGGGCATCGTGTTTCCGTTTGAGCCGCGAGAGGTGCGGCAGGTAGTTCGAGAGGTCCGTCGTGGTGACGATCCCGACCAGCGCGCCGCCGTCGTCGACGACGGGGAGGCTCTTGATCTCGTTGTCACGCATCCGTTCGGCGGCCGCTGTGATCGTCGCGCCGGTCGTCGTCGTGATCACCGGGCTGCTCGTGATCCGCTCGACCGTCGTCGTCTCGGGGTCGTGGCCGTCGGCGACCAGCCCCGTGAGGTCGACGTCGGTGAGGATCCCGGCCGGCCGGTCATCGTCCGTGATGACAAGCGAGCCGATGCCGCTGCCCGAGAGCCGCGTCGCCGCCTCGCGGGCGGTCGCGTCGTGCTCGATCGTCTCGACGGGCGATCGCATGACGTCGCTGACAGAGACCAGGAACATCTCTAGCCGAGACACGGGTCGGCGTGGAAATAAATGGTGGAGCCAGTTCACGCGCCGGAAGAATCGATGGACTGCGGCGAATTCAATCCGCGAGCACCGAATAGGCGACCCCTAGGGAGGTGCCGTAAACCAATTCGGGCGAACTGCCCAATAAGGAGCGGGGAAACCGCTCTCGGAAGGATTAACCGGTCCAGTCACCAACAACGGGTGATGACAAACGGGGAGACGGCAGTCGGGCCGGAGGCGTTCACCGCGCTCGGTGAGCAGCTCCGGCAGGCGCTCTCCGAGCGGGGGTTCGACGCGCCGACTGCACCCCAGCGGGAGGCGCTCGGGCCACTGACCGCCGGCGAGAACGCCCTGATCGTCGCCCCGACCGGCAGCGGCAAGACCGAGGCGGCGATGCTGCCCGTCTTTGACGCGCTTGCGGGACAAGAGCGGTTCGGCATCGGCGCGCTGTACGTCACCCCGCTGCGAGCGCTGAACCGCGACATGCGCCAGCGCCTGGAGTGGTGGGGCGAGACGCTGGACCTCGACGTCGATGTCCGCCACGGCGATACGACCGACTACCAGCGGACCAAGCAGGCCAACGACCCGCCGGACGTGCTGGTCACGACGCCCGAGACGCTACAGGCGATGTTCACCGGCGAGAAGCTCCGGCGGGCGCTGGAAGACGTCGGGCACGTCGTCGTCGACGAGATCCACGAACTCGCCGTCTCGAAGCGCGGCGCCCAGCTCGCCGTCGGGCTCGAACGCATCCGGGAGCGGGCGGGCCCCTTCCAGCGGATCGGCCTCTCGGCGACCGTGCACGACCCGGCGGAGATCGGGCGGCTGCTCACCGGGGATCGGGGCTGCTCGGTCGTCGAGGTCGACGTCGGCGACTCGATCGACGTCTCCG
Organism: Halobacteriales archaeon SW_7_65_23; assembly: GCA_003022725.1. Classification (GTDB taxonomy): domain Archaea; phylum Halobacteriota; class Halobacteria; order Halobacteriales; family Haloarculaceae; genus Halovenus. The sequence continues at coordinate 5,709 of PXSQ01000095.1, forward strand.
TGCGCTGCCCGGCGGTCACCGACGCCGACGAGGCGCTGGCCCGGCGGCTCATCACCGATCCAGAGGTCGCGAGTCACGTCCGTGCCATCGACGAGATCATCGGCGAACACGAGGCGACGCTCGCGTTCGTCAACACACGCCAGACCGCGGAGGCGCTGGGCTCGCGGCTCAAGGAGTACGGCACCGACGTCGGCGTCCACCACGGTTCGCTGGCCCGCGAGAGCCGCATCGAGATCGAGTCCCAGTTCAAGGCGGGCGAGCTGGACGCGCTTTTGTGTACCTCCTCGATGGAGCTCGGGATCGACGTCGGCCACGTCGACCACGTGCTGCAGTACAACAGCCCGCGGCAGGTCGCCCGCCTGCTCCAGCGGATCGGACGCGCCGGCCACCGCGAGGGCGCCGTCTCGTCGGGAACCATCGTCACGAGCCACCCCGACGACGTGCTGGAGTCGATGGTGATCGCCCGGCGGGCCCACGAGGGCGACGTCGAGCCGGCGGCGATCCACCACGGCAGCCTCGACACCGTGGCCAACCAGGTGGCGGGGCTGGTGATGGAGTACGGCGACATTCAGGCGATGGAGGCGTACCGCATCGTGACGCGGGCCTATCCGTTCCAAGACATCGACGAGGAGTCGTTCAAGTCCGTCGTCCGGGAACTGTCCTCGAACCGAATCGTCTGGCTGGAAGAAGACGAGGATCGCCTGGAGAAGCGCAACGGCACCTGGCAGTACGTCTACCGCAACCTCTCGATGATCCCCGACGAGTCGACTTACCAGGTCGAGGACGTCGCCAGCGGCCGGCAGGTCGGGACGCTCGACGAGCGGTTCGTGGTGAATTTCGCCGCGCCGGGCGAGGTGTTCATCCAGGGCGGCGAGATGTGGCGGATCACCGAGGTCGACGACGAGGAGGAGACCGTCACGGTGTCGCCCATCGAGGATCCCGCCGGCGAGGTCCCCTCCTGGACCGGCCAGGAGATCCCGGTACCAGTCCAGGTCGCCCAGGGCGTCGGCGAACTCCGGCGGGTCGCGGGGACGCAGCTGGAGACTGGCGGCCAGCCCGACGCGGTGGCGCGGGACCTCCAGCGGCGCTACGGGGTCGACGCCGAAACGATCGCGTCCGGACTGGAGCCGCTGGTCGAGCAGGTCGACGCCGGCGAGCCGTACGCGACCGACGACCGGATCGTCGTGGAATTCAGCGGCCGATCGGTCATTGTCAACGCCTGCTTCGGACACAAGACCAACGGGACGCTGGGCCGGCTGCTGTCGGCGCTGCTCGGCCAGCGCGTCGGATCGAGCGTCGGCCTGGAGGCCGACCCCTACCGGATCGAGCTGGAGGTGCCCCGCGGCGTGACCGCGGGGGACGCCGTGGAGGTGCTCCGGGACACCGAGCCCGAGCACGTCCGGGAGCTGATCGAGCTCAGCCTGAAGAACGCGGACGCGCTGAAGTTCAAGCTCGCACAGGTGGCCGCAACGTTCGGGCGGATCAAGCCCTGGCGGGGCAACAACAACCGCTTTGGCAAGCGCCGGCTGCTGGAGGCGCTAGAGGGGACGCCGGTCTACGAGGAGGCGCTCCGGGAACTGCTCCACGAGGAACTGGCCGTGGCGGACGCGGCTCGCGTCCTCGAACGGATCCAGTCGGGCGACCTCGGCGTGGAGACGGTCGGCGGCCACACCCCCATCGGCACCGGCGGACGGAGTTCGGGGACGGAGCTTCTGACCCCCGAGAACGCCGACGCGAGCGTCATCCGGACCGTAAAAGAGCGCATCCAGAGCGACCGCGTGATCCTGTTCTGTCTGCACTGCCAGGACTGGGAGCGGACGACGCAGGTCAAGCGCGTCAGCGACCAGCCCTCGTGTCCGGAGTGTGGGTCGACCCGCATCGCCGCCTTGAATCCCTGGGACGAGGAGACGGTGGCGGCCGTCCGGGCCGACGATAAGGACGAGGAGCAGGAGAAGCGAACCGAGCGGGCGTATCAGGCGGCGAGTCTGGTGCAGAGCCACGGCAAGCAGGCCGTCATCGCGCTGGCGGCCCGCGGTGTCGGCCCGCACAACGCCGCCCGGATCATCAACAAACTCCGCGAGGACGAGGACGACTTCTACCGGGACATTCTCTCGCGTGAACGCGAGTACGCCCGCACGCGGTCGTTCTGGGAGTAGGGCTCGCGTCCGTCGGCAAATTTACCGATTGATAGTGATTGTTGTGACTCTTTACCGCCGGGTATTCGTTAGACGCCAGTTTCGGGCCCTGAAACCGCCGCTATTTCGACATGGTGCGGAAAATAATAATGCAGGAGAGTACACAGCAAACCGGGGCGTCGTTACAACTATTTAGCAGCCAGCGGTTACTTAGAGTATGTACAGTATCGTCGCTGGGATCGATTCGGACACCGAGCGGGCGGAGGCGATCGGGAAGACAGTTGCCGAGATGCCATTCATAGCGATTGTTGTGACTCTTTACCGCCGGGTATTCGTCAGACGTCAGTTTCGGGCCGTGAAACCGCCGCTATTTCGACATGGTGCCGAAAATAATCACAACAATCACTATCAGGGAGGCCAGGGTCGTTCTCGTGCACGTGTTCGAGGAAAACCGCGAGGGAGCCGGAGTCAGGCAGGTCGGTTCAATTTCTCACGTGGAAAACATTTTGGAAGAACAGGACGCCCTCAAGGTGACGAGTGTGGGGAAAAGCGGCGATCCGGCGACAGCCGTTCTGCAGGCGGCAGACGACCACGACGCGAACCTAGTCTGTGTAGCCGGGCGCAAGCGCACGCCGACAGGCAAGGCCATCTTCGGCAGCGTGACCCAGGAGGTCATTCTGGACTCGAACTATCCAGTTCTGGTGTGTGATACCCAATGACGCCAGGGCACCACTGCACCCTTCCCAACCCGACCATCGCGACACGACGGCTGGCGGGGTGAGCGATGACGGCTGATTCCAGCGGCCGGGGAGATGAAGCCCGGGAGTTTCGACGCGCTATCGATACACACACCCACCTCTTCCCGGCGGCACTGACGGACGCAATCCGACGGGCACTGACCGCGGAGACGGACTGGGAGTTCTCACATCCCGTGACCCGGTCGGGAATCGAGTCGATTCTTGCCGAGGCGGGCGTCGAAGCGTACGTCGCGCTCCCGTACGTCCACGAGCGCGGGATGGCGGACGAACTGAACGCCTGGCTCTGCACTCAGGCGGCGGACGCAGCGCGGTTGATCCCCTTTGCGACGGTCCACCCGGAAGACGATGACGTGGGAGGCATCGTCAGGGAGGCGTTCGAGCGTGGCGCCCGGGGACTGAAGTTTCACTGTCCAGTCCAGGAGTGCAAACCTGGCGATTCACGGATTCAACCTGCCCTCGACGTTGCACTTGAGTACGATCGGCCCGTGACGTATCACGGCGGGACGGCGCCAATGTACGAGGAGAGCCCGTACGTCGGCGCGGACGTGTTCACGGAACTCGTGGATTCCTATCCCGACCTGCGCGTCTGCTGTGCCCACATGGGGACCTACGAAGTCGAGGCGTTTCTCTCCCTAGCACGGGATAATGAGAACGTCTATCTGGATACCACGTTCGCGATGTCGACGGAAGCCCAGGAGACGATGGGATTCGACCCCGACTCCATCGCCGACTCGGCATTCATCGAGCTCTCACAATCGATCATGTACGGCTCGGATCTGCCGAATATCCCGTACCCCTACCGGGCCGAGCGGGCGGGCCTGCTCTCCAGGGACCTCCCGGCGGAGACGTATCGGGACTTGTTCTATCGAACGGCGACCAGCTATCTCGGGTTCGACCCGGCGCCAGGGGAGTGACCGAGTTCAGCCGGCGATTCCCCTCAGTATCGTTCGTCGAAGACGCCTGACTGCTCGAGTTCGTCGACCACGGACACCTCGTCAGGCGATATCAGAAGCCGTTCCGCGAGCGCGTCAGCCAGTTCGTCCTCGTCAGCCGATCCCTCACACTGGATCGCCAGGTGATCAGTCGATTCCGGACGGGTCACCGTCAGGCTGTACTCGCCGGTGAGCCCGTCAAAGCCGGCCAGCACGGCCGGGATACTCTCGGGATAGAGCTTCACGCCCTTGACTTTCAGCCGGTTGTCGGTCCGGCCGATGACGCCGTCGGGGAGCACGATGTCCTCGCCCCGCCGTTCCAGTTCCGCCAGGTCGCCGGTCCGGTATCGGACCAGCGGGAAGCCGTCCTTCCGGCGGTGCGTGACGACGACCTCCCCGCGCTCGCCGGGCGACAGCGGCTCCCCGGTGTCCGGGTCGACGAGCTCGACGATCGCGTACTCCGAGGCGACGTAGAGACCATCCTCGGCGGTCGTTTCGGCCGCGATCGGCAGGACGTGACGCGTTCCGAAGTAGTCCACTGCTGTCTCACACCCCAGCGCCGCCTTCACCTTGTCGCGATAGCCTGGCACCGACGTGAACGGTTCACCACCGCCCACGAACACGTCGACCTCCCCACCGGCGTCGGCGACCTTCATCGCGAAGCTTGGGTTACCGATCAGGGCGTCGACGTCGTACTCGTCGATGAACGCCGCCGCTTGCTCCGAGTCGCCCGGCCCAACGGGGAACACCTCGGCTCCGAGTTCCTCGAGGCCGCGCTGGACCAACAAGCCGGTCCCGAACAGGTGGTAGCCGAACGTGTTCAGCACTCTGTCCCCCGGTGAGATACCAGCTTGCTCGAACACGTCGGCGTTTACCGACGACTGGTGCTCCAGGTCTGCCTGCGTGTCGAACATCGGCGCCAGGTCGTCGCCCATCGGGGAAAACGAGATCATCGCACCTTCGGTGTACAGTGAGCCCTCCGGGGGATGCTCCGCGAAGTCCGCTTCCAGTGTCTCAGTCTTCATGAACGGGACCTCCTGGAACGACTCCCAGCTATCGATACGCTCCGGGTCGATCCCCGCTTCAGCGAACGCGTCCCCGTACAAATCATACTCCGATGCGTAGGCCAGTTGATCGCGGAGGTCCGCGAGCACGTCTTCTCCGTACATGGTGTCGTGTACGAATAATTATCTTATAAAGTTGCAGGATGATTCGTTGTGATCTGGAAACAGGCGCAAGACCCCTTCCTCTCCCATTCACAGCCCTGCCGAGTTTCCCATACGGGCATTTAAGTGACAGGCCGCCCTACGTCGATGTAGGAATCGGTCAGAACGGAGCGGATTCCGAACAGCCCACGAGCATCCCATCGGATTCTTACCGTGGTGATGCTCGGCGGGACTGCAAACCTGAAACTCCCACCGCTCGGGAATCCCCGTCCTCAACCCAGGCCCATCGCGCCGAGGGGGGGCGGGGAGGATGTCAAGTGGGACGGTACCGTAACCCTACACACGCCGTTCAAGAGAGAACCCGAGGTTGAGATTCCATGTCAGAAAGTACGTGGAGTGTTCCAGAGACAGAGGTACTACAGCGGATACACGACCGCTTGGACGCGGCTGAGACAGACGTGCTCGCCACGATCGTCGAGGTCGAAGGTAACGCGTACCGGCGGCCAGGGGCCAAAATGTTGCTCGACGAGGAGGGGATGGGCATCGGGAGCATCACAGCGGGCTGTCTGGAGAACGAACTCGTCAAGGCGAGCGACGACGTCCGGGAGTCCGGCCGCCCCGAACTGATCACCTACGATCTGACCGGCGACGACGACGTCTGGGGGCTCGGCGTCGGCTGTGACGGGATCATCCACGTGCTTCTGGAACCACTGACGGAAACGTACCGCCCGGCTGTCGGGGCGTTCGCGGAGGGCCGGGACGTTGCAGTGCTGACCGTCCTCGAGGACGACGGGCCGCTGGCACGCGGCGACAGGGCGTACGTCTCCCGGGCTGACGGGGAACTGTTTCTGCCCGCGACAGGCGGGGACGTCGACGCGTGGCCGGCCGATAACCTCGTGAGTCCCGCGACGAAACTCGCTGAACGAGGGCGCTCGGACGTCCTCGGCCTCGAAGTGGACGGGCGGTCGCTCCAGGTGTTCGTCGACGGGCTCGCGGCACCGGAGGAACTGCTCGTGTTCGGTACCGGCCACGACGTCGGGCCGGTCGTCGAACTCGCGGGCAAGAGCGACTTCAGGGTGACGGTGGTCGGGTTCCGCGGCGGCGTCGATCTGGCCGACCGGTTCGCCGGGGCCGACCGGACTGTAACGACGTCGCCAGGGACGCTGGGGGAGGATCTGACTATCTCCGGGGACACCCATGCTGTGGTGATGACCCACAACTTCATCGAGGACAGGCTCACCGTCGAGGCGCTGCTAAACTCCCCGTGCCCGTACATCGGCCTCATGGGGCCACACGATCGGTTCCAGGAGATGGTCGAGGCGTTCGAGGAGGAGGGCAGGACGCTGGACGAGAGTGATCTCGAGCGGATCTACACGCCGGTTGGCCTCGACCTCGGGGGTGGATCGCCCTACCAGATCGCCCACAGCGTCGTCGCAGAGCTACTCGCAGTGGCAAACGACCGCGACCCGAAACACCTGCGCGACCGGGAGGGCAACATCCACGAGCGCGTCGAACTGGATACCGAAAGTGCCGACGACGCGCAGGACGACCCCGGGACTGACGACACAGAGGCGACGCCCGCCGACACAGACTGATCGTTGTCGAGGCCCGCCTATCGCACAATCCTTTAGGGGGTTTGCGCCGATGAACGAGTATGACACACAGCCACGAGGACATGCTGTGGCGGGACGCGGCCGTCGATCACGTGCTGGGTCACCGGGAGACGATGCTCGGGGCCGTCGAGACGGAAACCGTCCCCCTCGATCGGATCGGCGGGCGGATCCTCGCCGCGTCGATCGTCAGCGAACGGGACGTGCCGGCGCACGATCACGCGACGATGGACGGGTACGCGTTCGACGCGAGCGAGGAGTACCCCTTCGACCTCGTCGACCGCGAGCAGTTCCCGGAGGACGACCCCGGATCGATCGAGCCTGGCCAGGCGGTCCGCATCGCGACCGGCGCGCCGCTCCCGGCGGGAGCGAACGCCGTGCTCAAACAGGAAGAGGCCACGGTCGAGGACGGAAAGCTCCACGGGGCGGCGACTGAACCTGGTACCTACACGTACGAGCAAGGGAGTAACCTCGCCGCCGGCGACCAGCTGTTCGAGCCTGGGGAGCGACTCTCACCCAAGGATGCGATCCTGCTGGGCGACATCGACAGGGAGGAGGTCACCGTCCACGAGCGGTTCTCGGCCGCGGTGCTGGCGACGGGGACCGAGATCCACGAGGGGACGATCCCTGACCTCGACTCCCCGATGCTCGCCGGACTCGTCCGGACGTGGGGTCACGAGGCGACCTACGAGGGGACAGTACCCGACGAGTACGACCGCGTGGAGTCGACCATCGACAGTCTCGCCAGCGAGTACGACATCGTGCTGACTACTGGCGGGACGAGCGTGGGGCCGAAAGACTACGTGGTCCGCGCGCTGGAGGAACTGGGCGAGGTGGTGTTCCACCGCGTCCGGATCCGACCTGGCAAACCGATCGCGCTGGCACACCTCCCCGACCACGAGGCAGTCGTCTTCGCCATCCCGGGGAAACCGATCGGCGCACACACGATCTCGACGCTCGTGATGCGGCCGTTCTTCGTGGGTCACGATCATCTCCCGACGGTCCCGGCAACGTTCGCACGGGACGTCACGCTCGGCCCCGACGGGTTCGACTACGCCATCCTGGTGACGCTGGAGCCCGGGGACAGGAGCGGGGAAGGCTCCGGCGGGCACACGGCGATGCCGCTCGGCCACCAGGACTCGGCGCTGTCGGTGTACGACGAGCAGTTCGACCCGAGCGTGCTCTCCTCGAGTAGCCGGGCGAGCCGAGCTGACGGGTTCGTGATCACGCGGTCCGCGCTCGACGCCGGCGAGGAGGTCCCGGTCGTTCCCTACGCAGGCCTGGAATGAGCGACAGCTCCCCCCCGCTGATCACTCCCGGAGATCTCGAGGGCGACCGGACCCCCACGTCGGTACACGGCGTCCTGCTGGCAGCCGGAACGAGCAGCCGGTACGGCGAGTCGAACAAGCTGTTGGCGACGCTGGATGGCGAGCCGCTGGTTCGCCACGCTGCCCGGATGCTCTGTGGTTCCGCCGTCGACCGCGTGACGGTCGTCGTGGGATACGAGGCCGATCACGTCCGTGACGCGGTGGCAGAGTTACCGCTCCGGATACGCGAGAACTCCGACTACGAGGCGGGCCAGAGCATCTCCGTCAGGGTGGGTGTCGAGGCGGCAGCTGACGCCGGCGCGGACGCCGTCGTGATCGCACTCGGCGACATGCCCCACGTCTCACCGGCCACGGTCGACAGACTGATCGATTGCTACGAACGGGGTGGCGGCACGGCCCTCGCGGCTGCGTACCGCGGCACTCGTGGGAACCCCGTCCTGTTCGACGGCCGCTTTTTCGACTCGCTCACCGACGTCTCTGGGGACGTCGGCGGGCGTGACATCCTCCTCTCGTCGGAAGCGTCAGCGCTCGTCGACGTCGACGATCCAGGCGTGCTGCGCGACGTAGACGCCAGTTTCGGGCCGTGAAACCGCCGCTATTTCGACATGGTGCCGAAAATAATCACAACAATCACTATCAGTGCTGATAGTCAGAGATGCCGAGGACGGCTTCACACTCCGGACAAGTCCAGATTTTCGGCGAACTCGCCGCAGGCGCTCGTTCCAGTCGCTCGGCCCATTCGGTGATGTCGCTGTCACAGTGTGGACATACTGGCATACGTTCACAAACGGCACGAACGTCCATTAAACTGGCGGGACTCCGGAGTACGCACCGGCCTCTGCCGTCTGGTCGAGTTTACCCGGCGTCACCGGTCGCAGATGTCGTGGGGCGGCGGGGGTCAAACTGGTAGCCGAGGCGCCGCCGGTCGTGGCGGTCGAGTTGCCGAGCGATTTCGGCCACGTCGTCGGCGTCGGCGAACGCGAACAGACCGTCGACAGCCGGCAGTGCGGCGGCCATGCCCCGGGCGGTCGGTTCGTAATTGGGGTGGGTCGCCAGCGGGTTAAGCCAGAGAAACAGCGCCGCCCGCCGGGAGAGCCGGGCTGCACTTTCCGACAGGGCGTCTAACTCGCCGCGCTCCAGCCCGTCGCTGACGACCAGGACTGCGGTCCGCCGGTCGACGGCCCCCGGGTAGGACCGACGGACGTCCGCGAACGCGGAGCCGATCTGCGTCCCGCCACCCCAGGCAGCCTCGGCGCTGGCCAGTGCCTCGGAGACGCTCCCGACGGTCCGTCTGTCGAACGCGTCGGTCACCTCCCGGACGTCTGTGTCGAAAAAAAACACACGCAGCGATCGCCAGTGCAACGCCAGCAGCCGCAGCCACTCAAGCAGAAACCCCCGCTCGATGGTGTCCAACACGGACTGGCTCACGTCGACCAGCACGGTGCCGCGGACGACGCTCTCCTCGGGTTCGGACTCCGGCAGCGAGGCCACGACGCCGCCAGTCCCGAAACTCCGCCGGAGCGCACGCCGGCCGTCGACGAACCGGCCGTTCGTGGTCCGCGTGCGCCGCCGGCCGGTCATCGTCGACAGCGCCGTCGTCATGCGGACCACCGAACCGTCGAGCCCGTAATCACCCCGACTCGGGACGCGCTCGACCCGTGACCGCGCTCCTGTCGGGCTGTACTGGGCGATTTCGATCGACTCGCCCGCCTCGCCGCCGGCTCCGAACGCGTCGGCCGTGACCCGCTGGAAGCCGTCCTCCTGGGCCTCGACTGTCGCGTCTTCCGACGTCTCGTCGCCGGAGCTGTCATCGCGCGCTCGTGACCGACTGGGGAGCCCGTCGTCCGCTTCGGCGGGCTCCGGTGGGTTCGCAGCATCGGCGAGGTGTTCGAGCACTTCCGGGACGTCCCGCTCGTCGAGGCGGAGGTCGTGCCAGAACGCATCGAATAGCTCCTCGAACCGGTCGATGTCGCGCTGGCGCGTCACGAGCGTCGCCTTGAGGGCCGCTCTGACGCTTTCTCTGTCCGCTGCGTCGAGTTCGGTGAGCGCGCGCGTCGCCACGATGGCGGCGTCGGCGGGCACGATGACGCCGTTTGCCCGGAGCTTGCGGACGAATCCGATCACGCTGTCGAGCATCGTCGACTTGGCGTCGAACGACCGATCACCGCTGCCGTCCCCGCCCGTGCCATCTCCCGGATTCTCGGATCCCATGCTCAGTCGGTGGCGTCCTCGACCGGCTGTGCCCTGGCCTGATCCGCCGCGTCGAGCAGCGCGTCGAGGAGGTCGTCGTCGACCCGCCCGACGTCCTCGGCGTCTTTGAGCACGGTACCGAGGGCGTTGCGCAACGTCTCTCGGTCGATCCCGTCCTCGCCGTCGCCGATCGTCGCCAGCGCCCGACCGAAGTCCAGCGTCTCTGCGACGCCGGGCGGTTTGAGCAACGACTCCTCGCGGAGCCGCTGGGTGATCCCGCAGAGCTCCGCCGCGACCGCGGGGTCGAGCTGTGGCACCTTCCGACGGACGATCTCCCGCTCCTTCTCGAAGGACGGCGGCGAGACGTGCAGGTACAGACAGCGCCGTTTCAGCGCGTCGCTCAGCTTCCGCGTCCGGTTCGACGTGATGACGACGATCGGCGGCGTCGCCGCTGCAACCGTCCCGAGTTCGGGGATCGAGATCTGGAAATCCGAGAGGACCTCTAGCAGTAGCGCCTCGAACTCCTCGTCGGCCCTGTCGACCTCGTCGATCAGCAACACCGGCGGCTCGCCGCCGCCGTGCAGCGCTTGCAGGAGCGGTCGCTCGAGCAGGAACTGTTCGTCAAACACCGTCTGCCCGTCGGCGACGCCACCCTCCTCGGCCTGGACGGCAAGCAGTTGCTTCGTGTAGTTCCACTCGTACAGCGCGTTCTCGGCGGCGAGCCCCTCGTAACACTGCAGGCGCACCAGCTCCGTGTCGAAGCCCTCAGCCAGCACCTTCGCCAGCTCAGTCTTCCCGGCACCCGGCTCGCCCTCGATCAGCAGGGGCTTGCCCAGCCGGAGTGCGAGCAGCACTGTCGTCACGATCTCGTCTTCGGCGACGTAGTTCTGGTCGTCGAACCGCTCGCGCAGTTCGTCCCCCGTCAGGTCGGCGTAGGGCCCACTCGCGGCGTCGGTCATGTCGGGATCGAAGGGGGTGGAGCTACAAGAAACCTCGCTAGTTGTTCTCGATTGTCCCGTCAATAGTCGAAGTCCGTTGGTGTCGGCGATGTAAAAAGCCCTCGGCGCGCTCGTTCAGTCCGCAAGGAAGTGGACTGTTTCGCCAGTAGAAATAGACGGCAATCTGGCCGGCTGTTACTCCTGATCGGTTACCTGAGCGAGCAGGTCCGGGGCTACCGAGCCGACGCCGCTTACAGGACGCCGGCCCGCTCGCCGGCCTGTGCGAGAGCGCGCTCGGTGTATGCGCCCAGCAGTTGCAGGCGGAACTCGGCGGAGGCCTGCTGGTCTTCCATCACCATGTACTCGTCGAGCGTACTGCCGGCGGCGTCACTGGCGGCCTCGATCGAGTCCGCCGAGAGCGACGTCCCCTCGATGGCGTCCTCAGCGTCCGGGAGTCTCGTCCCGTGGTCCATCACGCCGTTGGCACCGATGCGCGCGTCCGTGACCGTGTCGCCGTCCATCGTCAGGCGGACCGCGACACCCACGAGCGCGTAGCCCGAGGCCGGGTTCGGCTTCTTCGCGTAGGCGCCGGCTGTCCCTTCGTGGGGAACTTCCACGGCTGTCAGGAGTTCGTCCTCGCCGACGTCAGTCGCGTACATGCCATGGAAGAAGTCGTCGGCGTCGACCGTCCGCTCACCGTCCGGACCGGCGACGTGCATCGTCGCGTCCGCCGCCAGGACCGCACCCGGCAGGTCCGACGCAGGGTCGGCGTGGGCGATGTTGCCGCCGACTGTACCGCGGTTGCGTACCTGAAAGTCGCCGATCTGGTGTGCCGTCTCGGCGAACACTTCGGCTTCCTCCCGGAGTGTGTCGTCGTCTGCGACGTCGGCGTAGCGGACCATCGCGCCGATCCGCGTGCTGCCGTCGCCGTGGTCGATCCCGTGTAGTTCGTCGACGTCGCCGATGTCGACGAGCATGTCGGGGTCCGCGAGCCCGGACTTCATCGTCGGCAGGAGGCTGTGGCCGCCCGCGATCAGCTCCGCCTCCGGGTTGCTCGACAGCGCGTCGATCGCGTCGGAAACGCTCCCCGCCTTCTCGTACTCGAACTGTGCTGGGTACATCAGTCACCACCTCCGTTCTCGTGGATGGCGCGCCACACCCGCTCGTTCGTCAGCGGCATCTCGATGTCCTCGACGCCGAACGGTTCGAGCGCGTCCACGACGGCGTTGACCACCGCCTGCGGCGCGGCGATCGTGCCGGCTTCGCCGACGCCCTTGACGCCCAGCGGGTTGTGTGGGCTCTCGGTCACCGTCGAGGCCGTCTTGATCTCCGGGATGTGGGACGACTTCGGCACGGCGTAGTCCTGCATCGACCCCGTCGTCAGTTGGGCGTTGTCGTCGTACTCGGCGCTCTCGTACAGCGCCTGGCCGATCCCCTGGGCGATGCCGCCGTGGATCTGCCCCTCGACGATCTTGGGGTTGATCTGGTTGCCCACGTCGTCGACCGCGACGTACTCCTCGAACTCGATCTCGCCCGTGTCGGGGTCGACCTCGACGATCGCCGCGTGCATGCCGAACGGGAACACGAAGTTCTCGGGGTCGAAAAAGGAGGTCGCCTCCAGGCCCGGCTCCATGTCGTCCGGAATGTCGTGTGCGAGATAGGACGCGCCCGCGACGTCCTGGATCGTCATCGAGCGGTCGGGAGCGCCGGCGACCTGGTACTCGCCGTTCTCGAACTCGACGTCTTCGGGGTCGGCCTCGAGCTGGTGGGCTGCGATCTTCCGCCCTTTCTCGATGACCTTCTCGGCGCTCTCGACGATGGCGCCGCCGCCGACCGCCGCACTCCGGCTGCCGTACGTGCCCATCCCCTGGGGGATCTCGTCGGTGTCGCCCTCCTCGACCTCGATGTCGTCGTAGTCGACGCCGAGCTTGTCGGCGACGATCTGGGCATATGTCGTGTCGTGACCCTGGCCGTGCCCCGACGTGCCGACGTACACCGTCACGGTCCCGGAGGGCTGGAACCGCACCACTGAACTCTCCCAGAGGCCGGCCTGGGCGCCCAGTTCGCCGACCAGCTCCGAGGGGGCGATCCCGCAGGCCTCGATGTACGCCGACAGGCCGACGCCGAGGTACCGCCCGTCCTCGCGGGCCTGCTCCTGGCGCTCGCGGAACTCCTCGTAGTCCAGCATCTCCTTGGCCCGGTCCAGCGTCTTCTGGTAGTCACCGCTGTCGTACGCCATCGCGACCGGCGTCTCGTAGGGGAACCCGTCCCCGGGGACGAAGTTCCGCCGACGGAACTCGGCGGGATCCATGTCGACCTCGCGGGCAGCCTGCCTGACGAGGCGTTCGACGACGTACGACGCCTCCGGCCGGCCCGCGCCGCGGTAGGCGTCGACCGGCGGGACGTTCGTGAACGCGCCCTCCACGGTACAGTAGATGGTGGGAATCTCGTACTGGCCCGACAACAGCGTCGCGTAGAGGTACGTCGGGATCGACGGCGCGAACGTCGAGAGGTACGCCCCCATGTTGGCCTCCGTGTGCACCCTGAGGCCGGTGATGTTGCCGTCCTCGTCGAGCGCCATCTCTCCCGTCGTCTCGTGACCGCGGCCCTGCGCGTCCGTGATGTACGTCTCCGTGCGTGTCGCGGTCCACTTGACCGGCCGTTCGAGGTCTTTGGCCGCCAGGGCGGTCAGTGCCTCGTCGGCGTAGTGGTGGATCTTCGAGCCGAACCCGCCGCCAACCTCCGGCGCCCGGATCGACAGCTTGTGCTCGGGGTGGTCGATCACCCCCGACATCAGCAGCCGGTGGACGTGCGGGTTCTGGGACGTCATGTCCAGCTCCAGCTCGTCGGTCCGCGGGTGGTAGTCCGCGACCGTCGCCCGGGGCTCGATCGCGTTGGGGATCAGAAGCTGGTTGTGCAGGTCCAGCGAGACCGTCGTCTCGGCCTCCTCGAACGCCCGCTCGGTCGCCTCCTGGTCGCCGATCTCCCAGTCGAACGCCTGGTTCGAGCCGACCTCTTCGTGGATGACCGGCGCGTCGTCGTCGAGCGCCTCGCCGGGATGGGCGACTGCGTCGAGGCGTTCGTACTCGACATCGACCGCGTCGGCGGCGTCGTGGGCCTGGTAGCGCTCCTCGGCGACCACGATCGCCACCGCGTCGCCCTGGTACCGGACGCGATCGCTCGCCAGGATCGGGTGATTGACCTGCTCCAGCGAGTCGAGCAGCCACCCGACTGGGAGGTTGCCCGGCACGTCCAGGTCCTCCGCCGTGTACACAGCGACAACGCCGTCCATCTCCTCGGCCGCGGACGTGTCGACCTCCTCGATCTCGGCGTGGGCGTACTGGCTCCGGACCATCGCCATATGGGTCATCTCCGGCTTCTGGATGTCGTCGGTGTACTCCGCCTCGCCCGAGACGAGCGCCGGGTCCTCGCGGCGTTCGATCGCCGAGCCGAGGATGTCCTCGGTGTCGACGTCGTCGGGGTCGATGGCCTGGACGCCGTCTTCGTGGTCAGTTTCCTCGGTTGCCATTGTCAGTCACCTCCCTCCTCGACGACGCCGCCGTCGGCCGCCGCATCCTCCGCGTGCATCTTCTCTGCGGCCGATTCGACGGCGTTGACGATGTTCTGGTAACCGGTACACCGGCAGATGTTGCCCTCGAGTGCCTCCCGGATCTCCTCGCGGTCCGGATCCGGTTCGTCCTCGAGGTAGTCCGCCGCTGTCATGATCATGCCGGGCGTGCAGTAGCCACACTGGAGGCCGTGCTCCTCCTGGAAGCTCTCCTGGAGCGGATGGTCCCCGTCATCGGAGAGTCCCTCGATGGTCGTGATCTCGGCCCCCTCGGCCTGGACGGCGAGTACTGTGCAGGCTTTCACCGCGTCGCCGTCCATCTGGACCGTACACGCGCCGCACAT
>PXSQ01000096.1 GCA_003022725.1 Halobacteriales archaeon SW_7_65_23
GGGCCTCGCCGCCTGCTCCCCTTCTCCGGACGTATTCGGGAGAGGCATCGCCATCGTCCATCTCATGCTTTGTGCAGTCTCTTGTGAAACTGATGTTTTAATCACTGCGCAAGTCGGGTGATATCGAATCGTCCGATATCAGAATCCACTGCTAGAGCGTTGTTGCTGGTGAAAAATCGAATATCAACATACCGATACTGCTGCCATCCTGCGTTCAACACTGCAGGTCATGACACAGCCGATGGACTGTCCTGGCACTGGACGGAGTCACGTCTGGCTGTATAGTTACCCTTTGACCACTGTGATCTCCCGGTTGTCGTCATCATCGACGTAGTCGCTGTCAGTCGGTGGGTGTACCTCGACCTGGAGGGTTCCCCGATCCTGGTCTGAGCGGAAGTCGAGCGTGGCCGCGTCCTCGCCGCTGCCGAACGGGAGCGTCGCCTCGTTCGAGTTCTCACCGGTGTGTAAGTCGATCGGTCCGTCCTCCAGTGTCAGCGAACCGCTCCGGACGAGGATGTTCGCGTCCTCGACAGGGTTGCCGTCCTCGGTGACGACGCTGATGGTGACGTCCTCGTGGCTGCCACCAGCGGGAGTCACGAGGTTTTGATCGTGATCAGTTTCGACTTCTGTATCCCCGAAGTTGTCGAACGTCGATAGCATGCTCATCATCAGTGACAGGGCCGCCACCCCGACGACGAGTGCGATGACGAGCCGTATCGGCAGTCCTTCGATCGCGCGCTGATCGTCCGTGAATGCGTTCGGTTTGCGATGCATGGGGACTCTGGTCCGGTTATCGGTCTTAAACCCTCGCGTCGGAGGTCCGGGTCGCCGCAGGGATTGGACAACCACTAAGAGCACCCCAGCACAGTATCCAGTCGATGCGACTGGAGGAGTACTGGGGAATCGGGCCGAAGACCCGGGACCTGCTCGCGACGGAACTGGGTGTCGAAGCGGCGATCGAGGCGATCGAATCAGCGGATGTCCCCGCGCGGCCGGGCGACCCGCATTCTCCGGCACGCCCACGGCGGGGAGGCGATGGATCTGCTCGCCACCGGCGACGCGCGCCAGGTGTACAAGCAACTGCTGGAGCTACTCGGGGAGTTCGCCGTGACTGCCGACGCTGCCGACCGCATCCGGATCCTCACGCCGCTCGCCAGCCGGGAGGCGATGGTCGGTCGCCTCAACGACGTGCGGGAAGCCCGTGACAGCTGGGCCAACCTCTCCGAGTCGGACCAGTCCGCTGTCCTCGATGCATTTGCGGAGTACGACGACGCGGACGGGGGCGACCGGGCAGCTGTCGAAGCCGCACTCGCTCTCCGGGAGATCGGCCTGGAGGGTGACGTCTTCAGTACGCTCGAGGAGTTCGATCCCGACGACCTCGCGGACGCGCTGGGCGCGCTCAGCGGGCTGGAGCGCGGCGGCGACGGCGTCGGTCCAGGAGCCGACGACCGCCTCGACGACCTCCGTGAACAGCTTGGTGCGGTCGAGGACGCCGCAGCGACGCCGGGCGACCTCGTCGAGGCTGTCCAGCAAGGCGCCCGCGGAACTGACGACCTCCGGGAGGCGTTGACCGGGCAGGTGACCCGCGACACTGGCGTCGACGTCTCTCAGGTTCGCGAGGCGATGCCTGCAGAGGCCACCGACGCCAGGGATTTCGTCGCGGAGACGATGCGCACGCTCGCGACGGACCTCCGGAATCAGGTCGAAAACCGCGAGGAAACTGTCGCTGCTAATCTCTCGGAGATACTGGAGCGCACGCGGGAAGACATCGACCGGGCGGTCGAGGCAGTCGAGGAGATCGCGGTCTCGATCTCGTTGGCCCGGTTCGCCCTCGAGTTCGATCTCGTTGCCCCCGAGTTCGTCGAGAGCGACGTCTGTGGCGTCCTCGAGGCACGGAATCTGTTTCTGGTCGACGCCGGCGAGTCGGTCCAGCCGATTACCTACGCTGTCGGCGATCACGAGCTTTCGGTCTCCAGCCCGAACGCGCCACCGACCGGTGATCGGGTGGCGGTGCTGACCGGGGCTAACAGCGGCGGCAAGACGACGCTGCTGGAGACGCTCTGTCAGGTCCAGCTGCTCGCCCAGATGGGGCTACCGGTGCCGGCCCGTCAGGCCCGGGTTGGGATCGTCGACACGATCGTGTTCCACCGCCGCCACGCCAGCTTCAACGCGGGCGTCCTCGAGTCGACGCTCCGCTCGGTCGTCCCGCCGGTGTCGGCAGGCGGAAAGACGCTGATGCTGGTCGACGAGTTCGAGGCGATCACCGAACCGGGGAGTGCTGCAGACTTGCTGCACGGTCTGGTTCAATTGACCGTCGACCGGGAGGCGCTCGGCGTGTTCGTGACGCACCTCGCGGACGACCTCGAGCCGTTGCCGGCTGAGGCTCGGACCGACGGCATCTTCGCGGAAGGGCTGACAGGGGAGCTCGAACTCGAGGTGGACTACCAGCCACGCTTCGAGACAGTCGGCCGTTCCACACCGGAGTTCATCGTCTCCCGGCTGGTCGCGGACGCCGACGACCGGAGCGAGCGGGCGGGCTACGAGACGCTGGCGACTGCTGTCGGCGAGACTGCGGTCCAGCGGACGCTCGCAGACGCTCGCTGGCAGGGGTGATTCGTCTCTTGCTATCCCCGGGTCAGCGCCAATCGTAGACAGTCACCGCACGGTCTGCTCGCGAGGAGCGACCGCGCGGGTTCCGTCGCGGGGACCGGTCGCGGCGTCGTGCAATGACTGCGTCTTTGGTGCCGCCGACCAGCCCCGTGAGAACGTCGCGTCCGGTTCCGAGCCACCACGACGGCCCCCGGTCGCCGTCGAACACCGAACGGACCCCTGATAGCGCGTCGGAGCCTGCGTGTGCCGACAGCCGCCAGGCGACCGAGGGCCGCACGCCGTAGTTTTTGACCATGCGGTAGGCCAGCGAGCGGTACTTCCAGTGTCGGTCACCGTTGCGCTCCCCGCCGTCGGCCGTCAGGCCGCCCGTCGCCACCATGTCGCCGGCCCACTCCATGGTATACTCGCCGGCGGCAAACCGGTGGGCGAGATCCCTCGCCCCGCCGACTTCGAGATACTCGTCGAACCCGTCGAGTTCGTCCAGCACTTGCTGGTCGAACGCTACGTTGCCCGGATCGAAGTACGTCACTTCGCGGCCGGCGATCGTCCGTGATTCCGGCGAAAGGTCGTTCTCAACGCCGTCCTGTGGTGCCCCTGTCGGACCGGTCGCCCCGTCGGCTCCGACCATCGCGGATTCGATGGCCCGTGCCCAGCGCTCGCTCATACGGAGCCTGTGGTCGACGAACGCGATCACGTCGCCGCTGGCCCTGTCGATCCCTGCGTTGCGTGCGACGTTGATCGTCCTGTCGGCCACCTCGACCAGTACGTCTGCGCTGCCGTGCTCCTGTACCATGCCCGTCGTCCCGTCCGACGACGGGCCGTTCACGACGATCACCTCCACACCTGGCGCGTGCTCGGCGAGTGCGTCCAGACAGCCCGCGAGTTCCTCGCGGGCGTTCAGTGTCGGGACGACTACCGAGATATCCATATATCTTTACTCCTACTTCCATCTATTTAAATACCTCCTATCCGGCTGCCCCGTGCCTCGGACGTCCCGTCGATTGAGAATACCAGTGAGTTGACTGGGGGCATTATCGGGGATCTCGCCGACGCAGCCCCAGGAGTATGTACGTAGTCGAATGGATCGCCGGTACCGTGCGAGTGGCCTGCCGCGTTCACTCGACCCAGACTGTCTTCCGGTTGACGAACTCCTTGATGCCGGCCTCGGAGAGCTCGCGGCCGTAGCCCGAGTCCTTGACGCCGCCGAACGGCACGCGGGGATCGGACTTCGTCAGCTGATTGATGTATACGCAGCCCGCGTCGATCTCCCGGGCAAGACGGCGGCCGCGGTCCCGGTCCTCAGTCCAGAGGCTCGCGCCGAGGCCGAACCGGGTGGCGTTCGCGAGCTCGATCGCCTCCGACTCGTCTTCAACGCTGTACACGGCGGCGACTGGACCGAACGTTTCCTCGGTGTCCGCTGGACAGCCGCGCGGGATATCGGTCAGGACGGTCGGGGGATAGAAGGCACCGTCCCTGTCGAGCGGTTCGCCGCCGGTCAGAACCGTCGCCCCCGCCTCGAGGCTCGCTTCGACCTGCTCGTGGAGGTCCGCCATCAGATCCGGGTCCGCCTGCGGGCCGAGGTCGGTGTCCTCGTCCGTCGGATCGCCGACGGTCAGCACCTCGAACTCCGCGACAAGTCGATCCGTGAACTCCTCGGCGATTTCCTCGTGGAGGATGAACCGCTTGGCGGCGATACACGACTGGCCGCCGTTCTGGGTGCGGGCGAGCACGCCCGTCTCGACCGCGCTCTCGAGGTCTGCGTCCTCGAGGACGATGAACGGGTCGCTGCCGCCGAGTTCCAGCACCGTCTTCTTGAGGTGGCGGCCGGCGGTTTCGGCGACTGCGCGGCCCGCCGGGCCGCTGCCGGTCAGCGTCGCGGCGCGGATGCGGTCGTCCGCGATCACGTCCTCCATCCGCTCAGAGCCGACGAGCAGCGTCTGGAACGCGCCTTCCGGGTAGCCGGCCTCCTCGAACACTTCTTCGAGCGCCGTGGCACAGCCCGGGACGTTCGAGGCGTGTTTGAGCACGCCCACGTTGCCGGCGGTGAGGTACGGCGCTGCAAAGCGGATCACCTGCCAGAACGGGAAGTTCCAGGGCATCACCGCCAGCACCGCCCCGAGCGGGTCGTGGACCGTCCGGACCTCCGTTCCCGGCGGCGAGGGGAACTGCTCGGCCTTCAGGTACGACCCGGCATACTCGGCGTAGTGATCGCAGGCCCAGGCACACTTTTCGACCTCGCCGACCGCCTGGCTGATCGGCTTGCCCATCTCCTTCGTCATCGTCTCGGCGTAGCGCTGTTTGTTCTCCCGCAGGACGTCCGCCGCGGACGCGAGCAACTCCTCGCGCTCACGGAGCGGCCGGTCGCGCCACTCCTCGAACGTCTCGGTGGCCGTCTCCAGCGTCCGGTCGATCTCGTCGTCGGTGTGCTCCTCGTAGCTCCCGATCTGTTCGCCCGTCGCTGGATTGATGGCTTCCATACCCGGTACTCCGACCCGCGTACTCTTAGTGGTTGGTGCCACTCGCCCGGATCTCACGAGTCAGGTGTCGAACCAGGGGATTCTTCCAGCCTACGCCGACAAGTTTGCGCAGCGGCTCCACGACGCAGAAATCGCTGCCACGGTCTCCCCGACGGAGGCGCACGCCGACCTGGAGCGCCTCGGCGAGGAGTTCGCCCTCGCAGTGCTGACCAACGGCCTTCCCGACTGGCAGCGCGGGAAACTCGCTGCATCCGACCTGGACTCGTATTTCAACGCGGTCGTGACCTCCTTCGACGTGGGTGCGCACAAACCCGACCCGGAGCCGTTCCGCGAGGTCGAACGCCGAATCGACGCCGATGGGTACGCGATGATCGGTGACAGCGACGACGACGTCGACGGTGCCGAGGCTGCAGGGTGGGAGTCACTCCACTACGACGGCGGACGCCTGGGCGACGTTCCCGCTGCGCTCGACTGGATCTGAGCGTCAGTGCTCGACGAACTCCAGGAGAACACCGCCTGTCGACTTTGGGTGCAAAAACGCCACGTCGTGCCCCCAGGCGCCGGGCCTGGGCTCCTCGTCGATCAGGTCCACGTCACACTCGCGAGCGCGCTGGAGCGCCCCGGCGATGTCGTCGGTCGCCAGCGCGAGGTGGTGGATCCCGGGCCCGTTGCGGTCCAGATAGCGAGCGATAGCGCCCTCGGATTCGACCGGTTCGAGCAGTTCGAAGTAGCTGCTCCCGAATCGCAGAAAGACCACTTTCATGCCGTCGAACGTCTCCTCGTGAACGACCGGGCAGCCGAGCAGGTCGACGTAGCAGCCGGCCAGGCCGTCGGCGTCGTCGGTGGCGATGCCGGCGTGGTCGAACTGCAGGTTCGGCGCCGCCGGTTGCTCCCCTTCGCTCATAGTGACGCCCCCGGTTGGTACTCGCCGAACACCTCGCGCATCGCGTCGCAGATTTCGCCGGTCGTCGCGTATGCCTTCACCGCATCGACGATATACGGCATGAGGTTCTCCTCGCCCCGGGCGGCAGATTCGAGCGCGTCGAGTTTCGCTGTGACTGCTTCGTTGTCGCGCATCTGGCGGACCTCCTTCAGACGGGTTTCCTGTGTTTGCTGCTGGGCTTCCGAGACCTCCTCGATGTCGACGTGGCGGTCCTCCTCCTCGACGGTGAACTCGTTGACGCCGACGATGATCCGCTCGCCGTTCTCGATCTCCTGCTGGCGTTCGAAAGCGGTGTCCTGAATCTGGCGCTGGACCCACTGGTTCTCGATCGCCTTGCGCATCCCGCCGCGCTCGTCGACTTTCTCGATCAACTCGAACGCCTCCTCTTCCAGGTCGTCGGTTAGCGACTCGACGTAGTAGCTCCCGCCGAGCGGGTCGATCGTGTCCGCAGCCCCCGACTCGTGGGCGAGGATCTGCTGGGTTCGCAGCGCCGTCCGGACGGACTGCTCGGTCGGCAGCGAGAGCGCCTCGTCCTTGCCGTTGGTGTGGAGGCTCTGGGTGCCGCCCAGTACCGCCGCCAGCGCCTGGTAGGCAACCCGGACCACGTTATTCTCGACCTGCTGGGCGGTGAGGGTCGACCCCGCGGTCTGGGTGTGGAACTTCAGCTGCTTCGACTTGGGGTTCTCGGCGTCGAACCGCTCCTCCATGATCGTGGCCCACATCCGGCGAGCAGCGCGGAACTTCGCGACCTCCTCGAGGATGTTACTGTGGGCGTTGAAAAAGAAGGAAAGCTGCGGGGCAAACTCGTCGACGGCGAGTCCCGCATCGAGCGCCGCCTCGACGTACTCGATGCCGTCGGCGAGCGTGAACGCCAGCTCCTGTGCGGCGGTCGAACCCGCCTCGCGGATGTGATAGCCCGAGATGGAGATGGTGTTGAACTTCGGCGTCTCCTCGGCGCAGAACTCGAAGATGTCGGTGATGATCCGCATCGACGGCTCCGGCGGGTAGATGTACGTGTTGCGGGCGATGTACTCCTTGAGCACGTCGTTCTGGATGGTGCCCCGGAGCTCCTCGCGGTCGACTCCCTGGTTGTCCCCGACGGCGATGTACATCGCGAGCAGCACGCTCGCAGGCGCGTTGATCGTCATGCTCGTGCTGACCTCGTCCAGCGGGATACCGTCGAACACCGTTTCCATGTCCCGTAGCGAGTCGATGGCGACGCCGGCTTTCCCCACTTCGCCAGCCGCCATGCTGTCGTCAGAATCGTACCCCATCTGGGTCGGCAGGTCGAACGCCATCGACAGGCCCGTCTGTCCCTCGTCGCGCAGGTAGTTGAACCGCTCGTTTGTCTCTGTCGCGGTCCCCATCCCCGCGTACTGTCGCATCGTCCAGAGCCGGCCGCGGTACCCTGTCGAGTACACGCCGCGGGTGTACGGCTCGGCCCCCGGGAACCCGAGATCCCCCTGGTACTCGAAGTCGTCGAGGTCGGCAGGCGTGCACAGGCGGTCGACAGTCTGGCCCCCTGTGTCGGTCACGAACTCCTCCTCCCGTTCGCCAAACCGCTCGATGACGGGCTCGACGTGCTCCTCCTCCCACTTCTCTTTGGCCGACTGGATCTCGTCGAGTTCGTCGGCGTCGAACATACCATGCGGTCGACGCCCTGCGGCCTTAACAGTTGAGTCTTTTCACCAGCTCGGGACCACCGTCCTGGGGGCAATTCTCCGGATTTATGCTCCTGCAGTGTCAACGGAGGGAACATGACGCGGCCGCGCATCTGTCTGGTGATGGCGTCCTACGACCCGGTGAACACCCGCCGAAACTTCCGGCGGGAGCTCGAGGCGGACCTCGTGGAGTTTCACACCCCCGAGGGTGAGATTCCGCCGCTCGACACTGTCACGGCGTTCGAGGAGTTCGACGCATGCGTCGTGACCGGGTCGCGGGCCTCAGTCTACTGGGACGATCCCTGGATCGACGACGTACAGGAGTGGGTGGGCGAGGCCATCGACAGCGGGATGCCGTGCCTCGGCGTCTGCTGGGGCCACCAGCTACTCGCTGACGTCCTCGGGGGCGACGTTCAGGACATGGGCGAGTACGAGATCGGTTACCGGTCGGTACAGCAGGTTGGCGATTCCCGGCTGTTCGACGGGCTGGACGACGAGTTCACCGCCTTCGAAACGCACTCGGACTACGTCGCAAAGCTCCCCGAACCCGCCGAGCTGATCGCCGAGAACGAGTACGGGATCCAGGGGTTCCGACAGGGTGACACCTTCGGTGTTCAGTTCCACCCGGAGTACGATATGCGGACTGCTGAGGAGGTCACCCGGGGAAAGGAGTCGCTGTCTCAGGACCGAATCGACGCAGTCGTCGACGGCATCACCGACGAAGCCTACGCCGCGGCCTGCGAGACAAAGCAGCTGTTCGATAACTTCGTCGATCTGGTTCGCGAGCGGCGAGCGAGTGCGATCGAAACCGCTGCAACGTCAGATTAACGCCGGGTCTGCGACGGTTTCTCATACGGTCGTGCGTGATTATTTTCAGCACTGGGGCCAAATATCGTTGGTTTCACGGGCTGAAACGCACAACTCGAACTGAGAATCCAGGCGGAACGGGTCTGTCTCCGCAGATAGACAGCCAGACGTGATTCAGGTGCGCCATGCCGTCCCAACTCCCGTTTTCGGGCCATGACACAGCCGATGGACTGTCCTGGCACTGGACGGAGTCACGTCTGGCTGTCTAGCAGAGACTGTTGAGTAAAAGAATTACAGCTACCAATATAAGCAGACAACGGTAATCGAGACAGGAAACTCGTGAACCGGATCGGAGGGCGGATTCCCGGGCAAGCGGGGAGGGTAGTGAGACAGCTGAATCTGGACAGCGGCGTGACGCGACCGAATCGTTATTCGGCTCGGTCGACGTCGAGCTGCTCGTCGAGGTCGTCGATCCACTCGGAGTCGGCGAGCTCCTCCATCTGCTCGCGGAAGTGGGTTTCACAGACGCCGACTTTCACGCCGTCTTTCTCGACCACGACGTCGGCACCGCCATCGCAGTAGTGACATTCCATATCTCTTCTTAGATACCGTGTAAGTTGAAGCCTGCGGAGTCCGACCGGCCCTGCCGGGACCGACGTTTATATATTCAGGTAGTCACGCAAGCGCGCGTACGTCTCCCGATCCAGCCCCGCACGTCCGAGTGTCTCGTCGTGTGCGTCGCTGCCACCGGTGATCAGCAGGTCGTCCTCTCTGGCAATCCCGATCGCTGGCGTCACGTCCACGTCCAGGCTGTAGGGGTAATGGACCTCGACGGCGTCAAGATCACGGGCCAGCTGCAGCGCGGACATCGGATCGCCGTACCGGAACGGGTGGGCGAGTCCGACCACGCTGCAGGCCTCCGATAGGATCTCTGCCCCCTCATCGAAGGAGGGAACGTCACGTGCGACGAAACAGGGACAGTCGTCGCCGATGAGCTCCGCGAATGCGCCCTCGTAGTCGAGGTCGGCCTGACTTGCAGCGATCGCTCGAGCGATGTGGGGCCGGCCGACCCCCGGTTTCAGCGCGATGTCGAGGTCGACGTTGAGCCGGTCCTCGACGCAGTCGACGATCGCTCGCGCCCGCTGGACACGGTCGCGCTGGAGGTACTCGACCAGGTCTACGAGTGGTTCCGTCGGCTCGGCGCCGTAGCCGAGGAGATCGAGCCGCTGGCCGTCCGACTGTACCCGGAGCTCGATTCCGTGAACGATGGTAATGCCGTCGAGGGAAACAATTGGGCCGTCGAGATTTGGGTGGAGCCGGTCGTGGTCGGTGACCGCCACGGCGTCGAGGTCAGCCCTGGCAGCGGCTGCCGGCAGCGTCTCGAGCGTCAGCGAGCCGTCCGAGTTCGTCGTGTGAACGTGGAGGTCGGCGACTGGCATCTACGTTGACCTCCTCCCCGCGCTACAGCGCGAGGATTCCTCCGTGGGGAATCCTGCCTGCCTGATCCCCCCGGCTGTGAACGTGCGGGTTTGCTGATGCACCGTCGGCCCTCGAAGTGAGGGTGTGGCATATTGGGTATCCGCTCGGTGTTGCCCTCCGGTCTGGAGTGGCACTCACAGGCGTCCAGCACAGTGAGCAGCAGGCCGGGCCATCGGCCTGACTCCCCGATTGCAGCCACCGCTGGGGGAGTCCTGTCGTGACATGCCAACCCGCTGCTGGTTGGGCTGGGAAGGTGTGTGAGTG
Source organism: Halobacteriales archaeon SW_7_65_23 (assembly GCA_003022725.1). Lineage (GTDB taxonomy): Archaea > Halobacteriota > Halobacteria > Halobacteriales > Haloarculaceae > Halovenus. The sequence continues at coordinate 10,242 of PXSQ01000096.1, forward strand.
TGCAGACCCACTCGTGGCCATATTGAGCATGAGCAGGTTCCCCGCAGCAGCATGTCGCATGTCTCCTCTCATATTCCATGTCGGGAACTATAAGTGGTGGGATTCCCATCGGGAGACATCAAGTGGGATCAGCGTTGATATTGGGGGGCGCGGGCTGGCACATCGGGGGTTCCAGCGCGCTCTGGTCCGGGTTCTCGACGCGATCGAACGGAACGACGAGTCAGGGGAGTGGGTCGAGGTCGCGTGACTTATTGCAGGCGGTCACCGCAGTGCTGGCAGAACGTGAACGGGCGCCTCGACCGCGGCCCCCGACCGCTCCGGCGCGCTCGGCGGCGACGTCTCTGCGGACGACTCCGTCCCAGTCGACCGCCCCTTGATGAAGTACAGGTACAGGTACACCTGAAGCAGGGCGAACCCGATCACGTACGCGACGAGCCAGGCCCAGGTCTCCATACTGTATGGTAGGGAATCACACTACTTGGTTGTTCGGGAAACAGATCGTACCCTATCAGCCGCACCCGTTCAGCCGCGGAGACCGACTCGCCGGCCTGCCAGCGATCGAATGCCTCCCGGTCCCCGTGCAGGTCGACGAGCACGTCCTCGACCCACCAGTTACTCACGGGAAACGCATTTGCCACGCAGTCCCCAACGGGGCGTATGGCGAGTGAACCTTGTGACGGCTGCGGCGAGGACGTGAACATCGGGGGTGGGATCGCGGACATCTGGACCCTTGAGAACCGCCAGACTGGCGGCATGACGCTCGAACTCGCCGACGGGACCGAGCATTTCCTCTGTTACGATTGTATGGACCGCCTCCCGGACGACAGGAACGTCACCGCTGCTGACGTTCGCGCGCTCCGCGAGGAGTAGCAAGCTTCAACGCCGGAACCCCTCTGTGACCGTCAGGATCTGTGGGCGATCCGCTCGCCGGTGTCGAGTCCGTTCCTGAGAGCCGCGTGGAGCCGTCCTTCGCCGGCCACCCAGTCGCCCAGCAGGTAGAGGCCCCGATCCGCGGCCGCCTCGACGACTCCAGCGGCGACGCCGTTCTCCGGGAGCGCGTACCGCCAGCGCTGGTGGTCCGACCACGACGGCTCCGCCAGCCTGTCGTCGTCCATGATCGACCCGGTGAGCGATGCCAGGTCGTCGACGATCCCGTCCGGCGGCGTCTCGAGGTTCGCGACCGACCACTCGTGGTTGGCCTGGACGATCAACACGGACTTGCCGTCCGGGACGTGGCCTGGCTTGCACTCCTCGCGCGCGATCCAGCCGACCTCGTGGTCCTTGCCGGGGTTGACGAGCGCGTAGTACGGTCTCGACAGCTCGAACTCGTAGCCCAGTACTGCCGTCCAGATCGTGCGGTACTCGACCTCTGAGAGCGCCTTGAGGAGCCGCTCCCTAACTGGCGCCTTCCAGTCCGCAGTCCGCAGGAGCGCTTCTGTCTGTGGCGCCGGCGGGTTACACAAAAGAATGTCGAACGGTCCCCACTCGTCCCCGTTGCTGTCGATCAGGTGCCAGGCGTCGCCGTCCCGCCGGATCTCCTCGACTCGCGTCCGCCTGTGGACCGTCGCGCCAGTCTCGCCGAACAGGCGCTTGGCGATGCTCGTCAGCCCCTCGCGGTAAGTCCACTTCGTCTCATCGCTCTGGCGCCCGGGTGAGACCTCCCCGGCCTCGTCGAACACGTAGATCAGTTCATCGACCGTGACGAGCCCCTCCGTCGAGAGCCGCTCGGTCACGAGCTCTGTCACGCGCTCGTCCTCGTCTTTGAGATAGTTGGCACCGTAATCGTACGTTACTGGACCGCGGCGGCGAGTCGCTGCACGCCCGCAGACTCCACCGGACTTCTCCAGGACAGTGATAGAGGCGTGTGGGAGCGTTTCATCCAGCGCGTGCGTTGCCGTCGCCGCTGCGGCACCAGCGCCGATGACGCCGATCTCCATGTCCGGCTCTTTGATTGCTGGTACAAACCTCCTCGGGTTCGTCCTGCCAACTAGCGACCTGAAACCCCCTCACATTCGCCATGCACGTCTCCCGACGATCCCTGTGGTCTCAATAGCTAGACGCGGTGGGCGACGACCAGTCCGGATAGCTAGCCACAGGTTGTAGGGACAAGAGGGCAGTCGTCTACAGTAACAATGGCGATGAATCTGACCGCCCATGACCCATTCCAGTCCGGGGACAGACGCGCAAACAACGTCACTCAGGGACAGACCAGCACCGTTGCGGACGAGGAACTGCTCGAACTCCTCGGCGACGAGTACACGCGCAAGGTGTTGCAGTCGATCGTCTCGGAGCCCAAAAGCGGGAGCGAGGTCGTCGAAGACGCGGCCGTCTCGAAGGCGACGGCCTACCGCCGACTGGAGACGCTACAGGAGGCCGGGCTGGTGGAATCGCGGACCGTGTTCGACCCTGACGGCCACCACCACGAACAGTTCCAGGCCGTCATCGACGGCGTGACTGTCGAAATCGAGGACGAGGGTCTCTCCGCGGATATTCACTAGAAGTCCAGGGCAGCAGGCGATTGACCGCCCTCCCGTGCTCGCGAACGCCCGGTCGAAACGCCCTTTTTACACCCCACTCTTTCCGGAAAACCGCTCCGCTCGGAGGGACGATCGGGGACTGCCATCCCACTATCGCACGCAGGACCCAGAAACGAAGGCTGAGTACTTATCACAGGCGGCCGATACAGGGACGTACAGGAGACGGTGCAGGCGTACCCAGTTGACTGCGCTCGCATCGCCGCGAATGGACGCTTGCGGCCGCGATCCGGAGGAACTACCCAATGACTGACCTCACGGCAGTCGCGTTCGGCGTCGCCACGGCGGTGGCGGTCCTCGCCAGCGGCGCTTTTCTGGTATCGATGTGGGTGCGCCGGACCGAGCCGCTCGCGCTCTCGCTTCTGGGTGTCGCCGGGGTTTCGCTGCTCTCCATTCTCGTCGATTTCACGCTCGTCGAGGACGTCCTCCACGAGACGGGCAGCACCTTCTGGATCTTCTTCGTGTACGTGGCCAGCTTCACCGCCCTCGGACTCTGGGTGTATTTCACGTTCCAGTACACCGGTCGCGGGCGGCGACTGACGACTCTCGTCGGCGCCACGATCGTGGTCGTCGTCGGCCTGACGCTGGTCACTGCACTGGCCGCGGACGTGATCTGGCCCGAGCGTGGGGACGAGGTAATCAGCGTCGTGACCGGGATCAGCACGCTGGTGATCCAGACGCTCACGATCGTCAGCGTGTTCATGCTCCTCAGCGAAACGGTCGAGACCAGCAGCCACCTGTTCAGGGAGGCGCTGGCACACACCGCCGGGATCGTCACCCTCGGGCTCGCCCCGTTCGTGGCGAACCTCTACAAGGAGCCGATCGCGTTCCCGGTTATGATCGCAGTCAGTAGCGGCTGTTTCCTGGTGGCGATCCACCGATACTCGCTGTTCGAGACGCTGCCAGTGGCACGGATCGCTGGACGCGACCGGGTCGTCAACGAGATCGCTGACCCGGTCGTGGTCGTCGACAGGTCGGGGACGATCCAGGATCTGAACCCGGCAGCCGAAGGGTGCTTCGGGATCGAGCGCGGGGCGACCCTGGGTCGCCGACTGGAGACAGTCGTCCCGGGACCGACGGAGCCCGCGGTGATCGCCGAGACCGGCGAGCCAGTCCCGCTGGAGACGGCAGACGGCCGGACGTTTACTGTCACGGTAGACAAGGTCACCGACAGCCGCGACAGGCTGTTCGGCTACCTCATGGTGTACCGCGACATCACGGAGCGGCGCGAGCGCGAGCGGCGCCTCGTCCGCGACCGGATGGAACGCGTCGCAGCCACCTCCTCGAAGCTGGAGCGGTCCGATCGAAACTCCCAGGCGGACGAGGTCGGGGAGAAAATCTGGACCACAGCTACGGAACTGACCGAACTCGTCACCAGGACCCGCGAGGTCGAACGCGCGATGACCGCCGGGAGCAGCGGGACTGCTGACCTTGGAGAGGTGCTGCGTGCAGCCGTCGACGGCGTCGCGGACGTATCGCTCGTCCTCCCCGAGGAGCCCTGCCAGGTGTCGGCGAGCGGGTCCTTGCTGGAGACGACGATGGCGATCCTCGCCACCGACGTGTTCCGGGGAACCCCAGTCGAGGTGGTCGTCGCCATCGAAGAGGAAGCGCTAGTCGTTCGGTTCACGCCGAAGGGGGACGGCGAGAGTGCGGACAGCGACGGGCACAGACCTATCGACGAGTTCGCCGTCGAGCTCGCGGGGCTGGCCGTCGAACACGCCGGCGGGAGTCTCACGGTACTGGACTCGGACCCACACGGGCGGGGCAATGACGATACACGCCGTTCCCGCGGGCGTGCTCGCAGTGGCGTTTCTCGCCGCTGGGGCACTGGCAGTCCCCCACCGTCGACAGCCAGGCACGGTCGCCTACGTCGGACTGATGGCCGCAAACGCCGCGATGGCAGTGGCGTTAGTCGTGACTGACCTGGGTGTCGTCACCGTGGAAACTGCTGCGCGGGGCTTCCTGTTCTGTTGGTACCTTGCCACCGCACTCTGGGCCGTCTTTGCACTCGAGTACACTGGCCGGGGGCCGGTCATGACCCGGCGACGGACTGCGGTCGTGGTAGGGATCGCTCCGCTCACAGGGGGTGTCTCGATCGGCCTCGGCATCACAGGCGTCGACAACGCGACGGTGTCGTTGCTGGTGATCCCGTTACAGGTGACCGTGATCTCGCTGTCAGCGTTCGGCGTGGTCCTCGTCGCGCGGTCCGGTGTCACCTACGACGACCTCCCGCTCGGCACCGTAGCGGTGCTGAGTAACGTGATCGACGTGGACCAGGGTCTGCTGCTCGCGACCGGAATCCTCGGGATCACTGCCGTCGCCTTCCTCGTCACACAGCTCCGTCTCGGGTTGTTCGACAGCGATCCGTCGACGGGCCATCTCGCCAGGGAGACGCTGCTCGATCAGATGTCGGAGTCGGTAATCCTCGTCGACCGCCGGGGTCAGCTCCTCGACGTCAACGACACCGCAGTGGAAACGTTCGGGATCGAGCGGCCGATCGAACACGGGCAGACGCTCGAGTCGGTCGTCGGGGAAGTCCCCAATGACGCGACTGACGGGCCGATCACCCTCGAAACGCGGGCCGGCAAACGCGAGTTCGAGTGGCGCCACTCCGACCTGACCCGCCGCGGTGACACTGTCGGCAGGATCCACGCCCTCCGGGACGTCACGGAACGCCGGACGGACGAACAGCGCCTGTCGGTTCTCAACAGGGTGTTGCGCCACAACCTCCGCAACGACCTCGACGCGATCCGCGCGTACGCGGAGACACTCACCGACGACGAGGAGGTGGACCCCGGCGCCGCTGGCGAGCAGATCGAAGAAACGGCCCGGGGGGTGGCGGCGATCGGCGACACTGTTGCCAGCGCCGAACAGCTCCTCAAGCGCGACGGGGTCGACAGACAGACCGTCGACCTCGTCGAACTCGCCCAACGGGTGGTGAGTGCCCAGCTTGAGGAGCACCCGGATGCCAGGGGAGACGTATCGGGCGCCGCAGACCAGATCCGCACGGATCCCCGTGTTCTGGAGACTGTCCTCGAGGAACTCGTCGAAAACGCGTTGAAACACGCTGACGTCGATCCCAGCGTCGAGGTCGTCGTGAGCGAGTCCGACGACGGTGTCACGATCCGGGTCAGGGACAACGGCCCCGGGATTCCCGAACACGAGCGCGCAGTTCTCCTGCAGGGCGAGGAGACGCCACTGAACCACGGCAGCGGCCTCGGCCTCTGGCTGGTATACTGGGGTGTCAAGCGGCTCGGCGGCAATCTCTCGTTCGGGACAGGCTCCCCCCGGGGAAGCGTCGTCACCGTCTCCGTCCCGTCCCTCGAAGCGGCGTAGTTCCGGGACCCCCCGTCCCACCGGCAGGGCCGCGCCCTCACCCCGGGGGTCCCCGCAGTCTCCTCTTGGATCGAAGGTTTCTGTATAGCTAGACTCCACCACTAAGGGCAGGGAGCTACTACCCCATCATAGAATGACCGCACCGGCACACGATCGAACCGGCGGCCGTGTCGTTGCGAGGGACGCGCTCACAGCCAGCACATGATCGAGGAGAACGACTGTCAGTATGCAGTGTCGATCGACCGTTACCCTGGGCCAGTGTGCAGCTACTCGTTTCAGGACGATGAGGCGGTGATCGAGCGAACAAACGGTGCGTTCGAGGAGGTGTTCGGGCCGCAGTCAGGGGGTGAACCCCTCGCTGGCCTGTTCGAGGAGTACGGCGTCGAACCGATCGACGGGTCCCAGCCGTTGACGGCGCTGATGGACGAGGATGGCACGCAGCCGGTCCGGGTCGGTAACGCACCCGAGGCGGCCGACGTTGCGAGCCGCTACCTGGCACAGATCATCCCGCCGGAGGGGAGCCAGCCAGGTTACCTGCTGCTTGCGGACACGACCGACGGGGACGGGGAGTTCGGCGTCGATCGTGTGGCAAGCGTGATCAGCCACGACCTCCGCAACCCGCTAGACGTCGCCAAGGCGCGCCTGCGAGCCGGCCGGGAGATGGAGGCGGGCGAGGACCACCTCGAACACGTCGAGCAGGCCCACGATCGCATGGAGCGCATCATCCAGGACGTCCTGACACTCGCGCGCGGCGAGGAGGTGATCGAGCCGGAGGGCACGGTCGACCTCGGCACAGTCGCAGAGGACGCCTGGGAAACAGTCGAGACGAACGGCGCGACGCTGGACGTCACGGACACGTTACCGTCGACGGTCGCGGACCGCGACCGCGTGAAGCGGCTGTTCGAGAACCTGTTTCGCAACGCCGTGGAACACGGTTCCACGAGCCGACAGCCTCCGGCTGACGACGCCGTTGAGCACGGCTCAACGAGCCCTCGGTCACACGCTCCCGAGGACGCCGTCGAGCACGGCGGTGACGACGTCGAGATCACCGTCGGGCGGGTCGGGGACGGCACCACGGGATTTTACATCGCAGACGACGGACCGGGAATCCCTGCGGAGCGACAGACTGCAGTGTTCACGCCGGGGTACAGTTCGGACGAACACGGGACCGGGCTCGGGCTCGCGATCGTTAGACGGATCGCGGACGTCCACGGCTGGTCGGTATCAGTGACGGATGCCGAAGGTGGCGGCGCCCGGTTCGAGATCGTCGACGTCGACCCGGTCTGACCGACACGGCTAAGAGGACTACGGAGACAAGTAGGTACACCGAAACAACCCTGGAGCATGTATGGACGAGCGAGCTGAGCGAGCACCGATCGGGATCATCGAAGCGGCGCCCGAGGGCACGGTGCGTGCAATCAACGAAACGGCGGCGGCGCTGCTGGACGTCGACCGGGATACTGCCGAAGGAATCGGGACACTGTTCCCCGAATCTGTCGACAACACAGTTCCCGGGGCGTTCGAGGGCTCGGTGTCCGAGCAGATGAGAGTCGAGGAGTATTACCCGGCACTGGAGTCGTGGTTAGAGGTGACGATCGTCCCGGGCGAGGAGACCGTGACCGTGTATCTGGAAGACATCACGGGAAAAAAGCGCGACGAGCAGGCGCGCGAGGAGCTCGCCAGCGACCTCGACCGGCTGACGATCATCAACGAGCTGATCTCGGAGGTCCTGGCCGAGCTCGTCGGAGCGTCCTCGCGCGCGGAGATCGCCGAGACGATCTCGACCAGGCTGGGGGAGACGAACATCTACGAGTTCGCCTGGATCGGCGAGCGGGAGCTCGGCGGCGAGGACATCGTCGTCCGGGCAGCCGCTGGATCGACGGGGCGGACGCTCGACCGGATCGAGGAAAGCCTCGACGGCGAAATGACCCCGCCCGAACAGGGGGTGGTCGAAACCGGGGAGCCGACCATCATCCAGCCGCTCGGTGAGGACCCGGCCGTGCCGGAGCCCGTCCGGCGCGCGGCGTTCGCCGACGGGCTGCAATCGCTCTTGGCGATCCCGCTGACGTACGGGTCCACCGTCCACGGCGTCGCCGGCATCTACGCGGCCGACAGGGACGCGTTCTCCGAGCGGGAGCGCGCGAGCTTCGAGACGCTGGGCGAGATGGCCGGGTTCGCGGTCAACGCCGCCCGCAACCGGAACCTCCTGCTGTCGGACTCGATCGTGGAGCTGACGATCGAACTGGACGATCCGGACGCGCCGCTGTGCGAGGCGGCGAGCGGGCGCGACGCGTCGCTCACCGTCAACGGTGTCGTTCCCCAGAGCGACGACCAGTTGCTGTGTTATCTGATCGTCGAGGGCGGATCGCCCGACGCCGTCGCCGAGACGCTCGGAGATCACGAGCGTGTCGTTTCGACCCGCGTCATCGGCGAGCACGACGAGGGCGGCTCGATCGAGGTCGGGCTGGGCGAGAAAACTCCGCTTGGGTACCTCGCCTCACACGGCGTGACGATCGCCGACGCGGAGTTCGAGTCGGGGACTGGCCGCGTCGTGACCGAGCTCTCCCCGGAAGAGGACGTCCGCCGGATCGCGACCGCGCTCACCCGACGGTTCGACGCCGAACTCGTCGCCAAGCGCGAGCGCGACCGGTCGATCCGGACCGCACAGGCGTTCCGCGACGAACTCAGTGAACGCCTGACGAACCGCCAGGAGAGCGCACTCAGAACCGCGTTTTTCGCCGATTACTTCGAATCACCGCGGGGAAGCACGGCCCAGGAGGTCGGGGAGGCACTCGACATTACCGGGCCGACCCTGTTGCACCACCTCCGTGCCGGCCAGCGGAAGCTCCTCGAGGAGTTTTTCGAATCGAGCGGCGAGCGCGGCCCCTAACGGCCTTCGCGTTCGATCTCGCTGAACGCCTCGAACAACGATTCGGTGTCCTCGAGCAGCCGTCCGATCCGCGCGGCCAGCCGCTCCGACCGCTCCTGGAGGTGCTGGTACTCCTCGTGGTCCTCCCGTTCGCTGGCTGGCAGCTCCGCCTCCAGGACGCTCCGTTTGGACTCCAGACTGAAGTACTCGCCCAGCAGTTCGTATCCCAGGACCTGACACTGCTGGGTGACGGCTGACCGGAGGTCCTCCCGCTCCAGGGGTTTGCAGAGGTAGTCGTCGAACGGCATATCCAGGACGTCGAATCCCGGGTCGATGGCCGTCACCATGATCACGCGCCCCTCGAAGCCGCGGTCGCTGAGCGCCTCCAGCACCTCGTCGCCCGACATCCCCGGCATGTGTCTGTCGAGCAACACGACGTCGATCGTCTCCTCATCGACGACGTCGAGTGCGCTCTCGCCGTCGTAGACGGTCTCGATCTGACAGAGACCGCGGAGTCGTAACGCGTACGCGTCCGCGACCTCCCGTTCGTCGTCGACGAGGAGCGCCCGTGGCAGGTCCGCTTCGCTCGAATCAGCCATGCTGTAGTCTACGCCGGTCTTGCGGGGGCACTGTCTTAACACCTCCCATCGTGTTTCACCGTCTCGGGATTCAGTTACGCAATGCCGCCCAAATCCCGTTGTTCGGGCCATGACACAGCCGATGGACTGTTCTGGCACTGTACGGAATTATACTGGTAGCTGTACGTACGTGAACACTCGAATTGAGAATCCAGGCGGAAAGAGTCTGTCTCCGCAGAGAGCAGAGACTGGTGAGTAAAAGAAGTACAGCCACCAGTATAAGTGACGTTGCAGTCCACTCCCGGTCGGCAAACGTTATATCTTGGCCACTCATTCGGACGTGTGTGAGCGAAGTTCTCTTCGGCGTCGGCATTTTTGTCGTTCTTTTCGTCGGTTACAATATCGGCGGATCGACGACTGGACCGGCCTTCGGCCCCGCAGTCGGCTCCGACGTCATCTCGAAAGTCGTCGCCGCGGCACTCATGTCCGTGTTTTTTTTCATCGGCGCGATCACGCTCGGCCGCCGTGTGGTCGACACGCTCGGCAGGGATCTGGTTACCTCGACCGCGATCTTCACGCTGGAAGCCAACGTTGCAGTCCTGTTTTTCATCGGCGGCGCGCTGTTTATCGGCAACTACGGCGGGGTGCCTGCCTCGACGTCAATGACGGCGGTCGGCGCCATCGCCGGGCTCGCGCTGGCGGCGGGTGAACTCAGGTGGTCGGTGATGGGTGAGATCATGGCCTGGTGGATCGTCGCCCCGGTGATCGCCTTCTGGGTGTCGGGCGTCATCGGGCGGTACTTCTACGCCAGGCTCAACCGCCGGGTCGCCCTGGTCCAGAGCGACGGGCCGCTGATAGAATTCGACCGGTCCGGGCTGCTCCCGCGGCCGGTCCCGGGCCCCAACACGACCCGCCGGGAGTTCGCCGGGACGACTGTCGTGGTTCTGATCGGCTGCCTGATGGCGTTCTCCTCGGGCACCTCGAACATCGCCAACGCCATCGCGCCGCTGGTCGGTAGCGAGGACCTCGGGATGAACGTGGGGATCATGATCGGCTCGGTGGCCGTTGCCGTGGGTGCGTTCACGATCGGCCGCCGGACGCTGGACACGCTCGGCAACGACCTCACCGCGCTGCCGCTGACGGCGTCGATCGTCGTCGCGAGCGTCAGCGCGACGCTCGTCACGCTACTCTCGGCGATCGGTATCCCAGCGAGTTTCGTCATCATCGCCACGATGAGCATCATCGGCCTCGGCTGGGGACGCGCCACGCGATCGCAGACTGCGACGACGACCCGCGGGGG
>PXSQ01000097.1 GCA_003022725.1 Halobacteriales archaeon SW_7_65_23
GGGCCGCCACAGCCGGTCGTGTACGTGCCGCTTGATCCCTACTACACAGTGACCGTCGAGACGTCCCGCGGGACCGAGGAGCGCGCCTACTCGACGCTCCAGGTCGGCGCCGAGGACATCCGGGAGCTGGAGTCGGTACAGGAACGCGTCCAGGAGTACTTCGAGAACGGGTCGGACGCCCGGCAGCTGAAACAGGAGGAACACACCATCGCGGTCCAGACCGTCCAGGACGTGATCGACCAGTTCGGCGACATCATCGACCAGCTGACGGTGTTCATCGGCGGCATCGCCGGCATCTCCCTGCTCGTGGGGTCGATCGGCATCGCGAACATCATGATCGTCAGCGTCACCGAGCGCACGCGCGAGATCGGGATCATGAAGGCCGTCGGCGCCCGCAAGCGGGACATCATCCAGCTGTTTCTGGTGGAGGCAATCATCCTCGGGGTGATCGGCGCCGCCGGCGGCGTGGTCGCCGGGCTCGGCGTCGGTTTCCTCCTGGTTTCGTATTTCGGCTGGCCGATGGCCTACCCCCTGCGGTGGATCGCGATCGCGGTCGCCGTGGGCCTCGCCGTCGGGATCCTCGCCGGCCTGTACCCCGCCTGGCGCGCAGCACGGGTCGACCCGATCGAGGCGCTCCGGCGGGAGTGACAGAAACGCCGATGGGTGATCGGTCAGCAGAAACAGTGGTTTTCAGATTGTGCGCACTGCTCATACTGCCGGACGTGACTTTGTTACTCCGAGTGATGCTCAGACTGGGGGTTTCGGTTGTCTCATAGTAGTTGTTGTGACTCTTTACCGCCGGGCAGACAGAATACCGACGGTTCAAGCCCCGAAACACCTGTTTTTCTGGGGCACTCTGAAAGTAATCACAACAACCACTATCAGCTGCTGAGCGCTATCCGGGTTGTGACGGAATCACGTCCGGCAGTATCACCCGCTGTCGAGCAGCGCCCGCGGATCGGTCTGGATCAGGAGGACGCCGCCGAGGACGAGCACGCCGCCGCCGACCAGCGAGAGCGTGAACGCCTCGTCGAGGATGATGATCCCCAGCAGGACGGTGACGACCGGCTCGACAGTGCTGGTGATCGCGGCGCGGCTGGCCTCGATCCGGTCGAGGCCGCCCACGTACAGGACGAGCGGGAGCGACGTGCCCAGGACGGCGGTGCCGAGGATCGGCCACCACTGCTCGACGGTGGTCGGGACGACGAGCTGTCCGGAGGCGATCCCGAAGACGGCAGTCACGAGCGTCGTCGCGACGAGCGCCGTCCCGGCCAGGATGTCGGCCTCGAGCGACGCGACGACCGCCCGGTTCCCGGTGATGTACACCGCGTACCCCCACCCCGCCAGCAACACGAGCACGACCCCCAGGAGGTCGATGCCGGCCGCGTCCCCGCCCGCCACGAGCGCGACGCCCGTGAACGCACAGACGAGCGCAGCGAGCTTGCGCACCGACACGCGCTCGTCGAGGAACGCCACCGAGAGGAGGTACACCACCGCCGGGTACGTGTAGAAGACGACGCCGGCCACGCCAGCCGTGACGTACAGCAGCCCCCAGAAGAACAGAAGCGAAAAGCCCGCGTAGACGACGCCCAGCGCCAGCGCGACCCGGAGGTTCCGCCCCGAGAGCAGGTGGGCCCGCCCCCACAGCGCCAGCACCAACCACAGCAGGACTGTCCCGACGAGAAACCGGAACGTCAGCAGCGTCATCGTGTTGACCCCGGCCGCCTCGGCGAACTTCCCGAAGATGGCGAGCGTACCGAAGCCCGCGGCCGCGGCGATCACCATCACGACGCCGACTGCCTCTCGGTTCACTCCTCTCCCTCCGTGGCGCTCCGTGTAAACCGCTCCGGTTCGGCCGCGACGGCAGCGGCTGACCGCGTTCCGGAGCCGGCCCCGACGGTATGACAGCCGCACTGGACGTCTGCGGCATCGCGGTTCAGCCGACTGGTCCTGGAGTGGCTCGTCGGGCGAGTGGGCCTCGGCCTCCTGCCCGGGAACGTGGTCGAGAACGCGAACGCGGATTAGTCGTCGGCGGGCGTCACCTCGGGGCGGTACTCCTCGCTGATCTTCTTCCAGCGCGCCGAGCGGAACCGCCAGTAGTTGATCGCGGCGGGGACGGCCGTCTCCGCGACGAAGGCGAGGTACAGCCCCCAGAGTCCCAGCGCCGGGATCGAGATGGCTCCGATCGAGAGGCCGGCCGCGCCGAGGTACGCGAGCGGGATCGAGACGCAGAACATCCCGAGGAACTGGCTGACGAACGGGATCCGGGTGTCGCCGCTGGCGTCCAGCGGCCCCGCGGCGGCGCCGGCGACGCCCTGGAAGACGACGCCCACGCAGGCGGCATACACCAGGTTCCGGGCGATCGGGATGGCGGCGTTCGTGGGGTCGTCGGCGAACAGCACGACGATCTCCTGGGCGAAGATCGCGACTAGCAGCGCGGAGACGAGGTACGTCGCGACGGCGAAACGGATGATGTCGTAGCCGTAGGCTTCGGCCTCGCTCTCGTCGTTCTGGCCCAGCGCCTGCCCGACGAGGCTGGAGGAGGCCAGCCCGAAGCCCCAGCCGGGGGTGTTCATCACGCCCCAGATCCGCCGGGCGATCACCCAGGCGGCGACCGTGGTATCGCCGAAGATGCTGAGGATGCCCAGCATCGGGAACTGGAACGTGACCCACACGAGGTTGCGCAGGCCGACCGGCGTCCCGATCGAGACGATGTCGCTCACCATCCCGGGGTGCGCGTACCCGCCGACGGGGGAGATCTGCACCGGGAACGAGCCGACGCCGGGGAACCGCCCCAGCGACAGCCCGATCGCGAACACCGCGGCGACGACGACGTTCGACAGCACCGTCCCGAGCGCGGCGCCGGCGACGCCCCAGCCGAACCCGAAGATGAACACGGCGTTGAGGCCGATGTTCGCCAGCGCACCGCCGGCGCGGAGCTGCATCGCGGTGTAGGCGTCGTCCGACCCCACCAGGGTGCGGCTCCCGACGAGGTTCAGGCCCGCGAAGGGGATACCCAGACCGACGATCTTGAGATACGTCGCGCCGTAAGCGATCGCCTGCTCGCTGTTGCTCAGCAGTGCGATGAACTCGTAGGGGAACAGCCAGAACACCGTCGACAGCGGGACTGTCAGCAGCACGACCAGCAGCGCGCTCGCGCGGACCGCCTGACCGAGTTCCTCGAACGCCTCGGCGCCGTAACGCTGGGAGACCAGCGCGATGGTACCGCCGGCGATCCCGCCGCCGATGGCGAAGGCGGCGCCCCAGTAGGGGCTGGCGAACCCGACGCCCGCCACCGCCGTGGTGCCGACGGCGACGCCGACCATCGCCACGTCGACGGCGTTTTTCGACATCCGCGCGATTCCGGTGACGACCCGGGGCCACGCGAGTTCGGTCGTCTTGACCGCCCGCTCGTGGTCGATCAGCCCCAGGCGGGCCAGCCCCAGCCCGATCCACTTGATCCCGAGCCTGATCGGGTTCGGGAGGTACCGCTCGCGCAGCCGGAGTAGCGACTCCAGCCAGGCTGCGAGCAACCGTCGGAGTGCGCGAAGTTTGGACATTCCTTCGTGGGTATCGGGGGTCGGATGCGAGCCCGGGCCGTCAGATCGCCGGCTCGCCAGCGCGCCAGTCGGTGGACGCCGTGGCGTACCGGGTGGGAGTCGATCAGTCGTCGAGCTGTTCGAGCGCATCGGACAGCGTCGGGCGGTCGACGCCCTCGGCCAGCAGCGGGTCGACGATGCCGTCGAGGGCTTCCTCGGCGACGACGCGGGTGTAGGAGGCCGCAGGCTGGGCGTTGCCGAGGGTGATCTGTCGCGTCCGGGCGCCGTCGAGTGTCGCGACCAGGAGTGCAGCCGTCCGGTCGACGTCGACGGGCTCGAAGGAGCCGTCCGCGATGCCCGCGTCGAGGATGTCGGCGACGCTGTTTCGCAGCAGTTCGTCGCTGCGATCGAGCTGTTCTTGGATCCGCTCGTTGAACGGCCCCTGCGAGCGCATCTCCAGCAGCGCGAGGTGGAACGACTCGCGCTCGTCCTCCTCGGGCGTGAACACGAACCGTGCGATGAACTCGACCAGGCGCTCGGCGGGCGGGCGGTCCGCCCAGCATGCGAGGCGCTGCTCGTAGTCGGCGAGGATGCCGTCGAGAAACGCGACCAGCAGGTCCTCTTTCGTGTCGTAGTGGTAGTGCAGCAGCGACTTGCTCTTCTCGCACTCGTCGGCGATGTCCTGCATGGTCAGCTCCGCGTACCCGTGTTCGCACAGCGCACGGTAGACGCCGTCCATGATTTCGTCCGCTGCCATCGCCTCTTCGCTCATTGACTGACTAGTCAGTCAGGATCGAACTAAGGACTTTCGGATCTATTCACCCGGTCACACCCGAGTCCCGCGGCTGGCCGGGCTGGCGCCAAAAAGATCCACTCAACGAGAATGTGGACTGATACTGGTGGCTGTAGTTCTTTTACTCACCAGCCTCTGCTCTCTGCGGAGACAGACCCGTTCTGCCTGGATTCTCAATTCGAGTTTTCACGTACGTACAGCCACCAGTATAAACAACACCCCCTACCGACCACCCACCCCCCAAGCCGTTTCTCCGCCGGAAATGATTTCGGCAAGTGAAACGATCCCGGGAATTAGTATCATTTCGCTGAATGGTTAAAAGGGGGTTTGGGGTGTATCGACGGAGTACCAATGCAGGATCCACAGGTTGCAGACGCGTGGGCGAACGGATCGTACGAACAGATCGCGCCGAACTACCTCTCGGTCGCCGGACACCTCGTCGAGTGGGCAGCAGTCGAGGACGACGACGCGGTGCTGGACGTCGGCTGTGGCACCGGGAGCGTCGCGATCACGGCGGCACACCGCGGCGCCGACGTGACCGGCGTCGATCTCACGCCTTCGATGCTTGCGGAGGCACGGGAGAACGCCGACGTCGCCGGCGTGGACGTCGATTGGCAGGAAGGCGATGCCGTCGACCTGCCGTTCGAGGAGAACAGCTTCGACGCGACAGTCTCCTCGCTCGGGCACATGTACGGCGACCCGCCCGAGGCCGCGGCGCGGGAACTGGTCCGGGTGACCCGGCCTGGCGGCTGCGTCGCGTTCACGGCGTGGACGCCGACGGGCCTCTACCCGTTCATGGCCGGCGTCGTGACGACGTACCTCGACCCCGCTGACCTCCCCGACTACTCGGACCCGCCGTTCCTCTGGGGTGACTCCGACGTCGTCCGGGACCGGCTGGCCGACCGCGTCGCGGACGTCGCCTTCGAGACAGAGACCGCGTTCTACCCGGCGCTCTCGCCCGAACACTTCTGGCGGGAGGTCACGGCCACCTCCGGCGTCTTCGCCACGTTCCTCGCGGCGGTTCCCGAGGAGGACCGGCCGGCGCTACGCGAGGAGATGGTCGACACCATCCGCCCCTACTTCGACGAGCGCCGGAACGCCGTCGAACTGGAGTACCTCCTCACCACTGCCACGCTATGACTGACCAAGCAAATCCCCCGGACGAAAGCACGCACAGGACGCGGGATCGCCTCGCAGGCGCGCTCGTCGACAACCGGCGGGTCGTCCTCGTCGTCGTCGTCGCGCTCCTCCTCGGGGTGAGCGCCGGCGTTGTCCACCTGGAAGAATCGGCCGGACTGACGGCGTTCGACCTCGGCACCGAGGAGGAGGCGGCGATGGACCGCATCGAGGCGAACTTCTCGGCGGAGGACCGCGAAGTCGCGCAGGTCGTCGTCAGGGACGACAACGTCTTCGAGAAGGAGACGCTGGTCGCCACGCTCGAACTCCAGCGCGACCTCCAGGGGAACGACACTGTCGGGCCGACCCTGTCCGAGGAGGGATCAGCCGGCATCGCGAACGTCGTCGCGACGGCGGCGATCCGCCACGAGCGTCCCGACCTGACCGACCCGACGATCGAGCAGCAACTCCTCGTACTGGAACGGATGGACCAGGAGCAGATCGACGCGGTCGTCCGGCGCGTCCTCTCGGAAGATAGTGACGCACGCGACGCCTTTCTGTTCGTTCCCAACTCCTACGAGCCCGGCTCGACGACCGCCTCCTCGACAGTGATCGCCGTGTTCCAGGAGACCGACGGGGAGTTCGCCCTGACCGCCGCACCCGAGGGGATCGTCGACTCGCAGCTTGCGATGGCTGCCCTCGCCGATGACGCGACAGCAGGGACCGACGCGGAGACGGCCGTCGTCGGCAGCGGCATCCTCACAGACGAGGAGCAGCGCGCGATGGAAGACACCCTCTCGCTGCTGGGCCCCGTCGCGCTCGTGGTGGTCGTCGTCGTGCTCGTGCTGGCCTACCGTGACCTGCTGGACGTCGTCCTGGGGCTGTCGGGCATCCTGCTCGTCCAGCTGTGGACGTTCGGGACACTCGGCTGGCTCGGGATGGCCTTTAACCCCGTACTCGTGGCGGTGCCGATCCTGCTGATCAGCCTCTCGATCGACTACTGCATCCACGTGTTCATGCGCTACCGGGAAGCCCGCCACGACGGGCCCGCGGACACGGTTCCCTCCGTCCAGGACGCGATGCGCGCGGCGCTCGCTGGCGTCGGCGTCGCGCTCGTGTGGGTGACCGTCACCACGGGGATCGGTTTCCTCTCGAACCTGACCAGCCCCGTCGGCCCGATCCGCGACCTGGGCCTGATCGCCGCCGTCGGCATCGTCGGCTCGTTCGTCGTGTTCGTGCTGTTCCTGCCGCTGCTCAAGGTCGAACTCGACGGGCTGCTCGAACGAGTCGGGGTCGGCCGCCGCAAGCCGCCGATCGGAACCGGCGGGAGTCGCGTCAGCACGCTGCTCGGCGCCGGGGCGCGGGCCGCCCGGCGCGCGCCGATCGCCGTCGTCGTCGCGACGCTGCTGGTGACGGTGCTGACGACAGCCGCCGCGGCCAACGTGAGCACCACCTGGGGCCCCGAGGACAACATGGTCGACGGCGCGCCCGGCTGGACCGAGGGCCTCCCCGAGGGGCTCGAACCCGGCGAGTACACCGCCCTCGCTGACCTGCGCTTCGTGAACGACAACTACGTCCGCCAGGGCAGCGAGGTCGAACTCCTGGTTGAGGGCGACGTGACCGAGCCGGGGACGCTTGAACGGATCGCAGCCGCCCGCGAGACGGCGACCGACCAGCCCGTCGTCGCCACGCTCGCCAGCGGCGAACCCCGGTCGGTCGACCTGCTTGCGACGATCCGCCGTGTCGCCGCCGAGGACGACGCCTTCGCTGCGACGGTCGCCGATGCCGACACGGACGGCGACGGCGTGCCCGACACGGATCTCCAGGCGGTGTACGACGACCTCTCCGAGACCGCCCCCGAGCAGGCGAGTGAGGTGCTGCACCGCGCCGACGGGGAGTACGTCGCCACGCGGCTGGCCGTCTCGGTCGACCCCGAGGCCGACGGCGACGCAGTCATCGATCAGTCGGAGACGATCGCCGCCGACCTCGAGGACAGCGAGGGCGACGCAGGCGGGAGCGTGACGGTGACGGTCACCGGCGAGCCGGTCGTCGGGCAGTTGATCCAGGACCACCTGCTGGGGACGCTGCTGCGGAGCCTCGCGGTCACGCTCGTCGCGGTGCTGGCCGTCCTTCTGGTCGTGTTCCGCGTCGTCCACGGCAGCGCCACCCTCGGCGCGGTGACGCTACTACCGGTCGTGCTCGCGGTGAGCTGGATCGTCGGGACGATGTACGCGCTGGGCTACCCACTGTCGGTGTTGAACGCGATCATCGCCAGCCTCACGATCGGCATCGGGATCGACTACAGCATCCACGTCAGCGAGCGGTTCCGGGAGGAACTCGCCGATGGTGCGACGCCCGAGGCGGCGATCACGGCGACGATCCGTGGCACGGGTGCAGCACTGCTGGGCAGCGCGGCCACCACCGCGGTCGGGTTCGGCATGCTCGCGCTAGCGATCCACCCGCCGCTGCAGCAGTTCGGGACCGTCACCGCGATCATGATCGTGTACGCGTTCCTCGGCGCCGTCGTCGTCCTGCCGAGCCTGCTCGTGCTGTGGGCGCGCGCCCACCCCGAGGATAGCGACGCCCCGACTGCCGACCCCGCTGGCGGCTGATCGGCCCTCCCCCTGTTACGCTCCCCCCATCCGAACAACAGATTCGTGCGCTTTTTGCCCTTCCACCGGGTACGGAGGTGTACCGAATGATATCGAAAGGCTGCGAGCAGTGTGCGAAAGGCGGAAAGATGGTGCTTTTCGTCTACGGCTACTGCGACCAGCGCGACTGCTTTTACTGTCCGCTCGGCGAGAACCGCAAGAACGTCACGGACGTCTACGCCAACGAGCGGAAAGTCGAGTGCGACCAGGACGTCATCGACGAGGCCAGGCGCATGGACGCGCTGGGCTCGTCGATCACCGGGGGCGAACCCCAGGAGGTGCTCGATCGGACCTGCCACTACCTCGAACTGCTCAAAGAGGAGTTCGGCGAGGACCACCACACCCACCTCTACACCGGCATCACCGGCGGCCGGGAGAACATGCGCCGCCTCGCAGAGGCCGGCCTCGACGAGATCCGGTTCCACCCGCCGCTGGAGCAGTGGGGCGACCTCCACGGCACCGAGTGGGAGGAGATTCTCTACATTGCCCGCGAGGAGGGCCTCACCCCCGCCTTCGAGATTCCGGGCATCCGCGCCGAGGAGGAGTTCCTGGCGTTTCTCGACGAGGGCGCCGCCGACTTCTGTAACGTCAACGAGTTCGAGATCAGCCAGGGGAACTTCCGCCGGATGCAGGAGGAAGGGTTCGAGCGCAAGGAGGGCCACATGAGCGCCGTCGAGGGGAGCCACGAGATCCTGGACGTGATGGGCGACCACCCGAAGGTGTACTTCTGTACCTCCGTGTTCAAGGACGCCGCTCAGCACCGCAACCGCCTCAAGCGGATGGCTCAGAACGTCCGGCGGCCGTTCGACGAGGTCACCGACGACGGCACGATCATCTACGGCAAGACCTGGGCCGACCCCGAGCGCTTCGCGGAGCTCGGCGTCCCCGAGGAGTTCTACGCGGTCAAGTCCAACCACGTCGAACTGGCGTGGTGGCTCTTAGAGGAGATGCTCGAAGAGGGCGACCTCGAGGACGGCGAAATCGTCGAACAGCACCCGACAGTCGACGGGACTGTCGTCGAACGGACGCCGCTGGCGTAGTCGCCCGTCCCCGTCGGCGCCGGATCGCAGAACACAAAAGCCATGAGGGGTCGGACAGAGGTACCCGATAGTGACTGGTGGGACGTACACGCTGGTGATCGACCTGGCCGAGCGGGCCGAGGTCGAGGTCGGTGCACTCGGGACGTACACGTTCGATCCCGGCTGGTACGCGTACGTCGGCAGCGCCAACGGCGCCGGCGGGTTCGCGCGCGTCGACCGCCATCAGGAACTCGCCACCGGCGAACGCGACGTCCGCCACTGGCACGTCGACTACCTGCTCGGCCACCCCGCGACCGCCGTCGACGCCGTCGAGCGGACGCCCGGCGCCGACGCCGAGTGCCGGGTCGCCGCCAGCGTCGAGGGGGCGCCCGTCCCCGACTTCGGCTGTTCGGACTGCGGCTGTGACTCGCACCTGTTCTACGACGCCTCCCGGGCCTCGCTACTCGGCTCCGTCCACGAGACTCACCGCTCGGTACGGGACGAACGGGTGAACACGGACCTTTGACCTCCTCCCCGCGCGACAGCGCGAGGATTCCTCCGTGGGGAATCCTGCCTGCCTGATTCCCCCGGCTGTGGACGTGCGGGTTTGCTGATGCACCCACGCGTCACGTTCAGCCGTTCACCCGTGCGAATACAGCCAGGAGAGTGTCACGATGTGACACAGAGTTACGTCCGACAGTATGAGCAGCAGGCCGGGCCATCGGCCCGACTCCCCGGTTGCAGCCACCGCTGGGGGAGTCCTGTCGTGACATGCCGTCAATGTCTTCGTGCAGCCGTTCCAGAACAGCACAAGCTTACTAACCCCTTGCCCGCGAACCCCGTCGCATGGAGGTACGACAGCAGACAGTCACCGCCGACGATGGCCTGTCGCTGAACGTCTGGGAGCGCGCGCCGGACGAGGCAACGGAGGCCGTCCTGTTCGTCCACGGGATCATCACGAACGCACGGGGGCTGTTCGTGACGCCAGTCGAGGATGACACCTCGTACTCGTGGCTGCACGCGGCCTCGGACCGAGGACGGGCAGCGTTCGCCATGGACCAGCGCGGCTACGGCGAAAGCGAACTGCCGGACGTGATGGAGCACCCTTCCGAGGAGAACGATCCACCAGTCAGGGCGGACCAGGCGGCCGACGACATCGACAGCGTGCTCCAGTGGATCCGCGACCGATACGACACCGTCCACGTCGTCGGCGTCTCCTGGGGAACGCACACGACGGGCCGGTACTTCGACCGCGAGGACCCGCCGGCTGCGTCGCTGGTCCACTGTGCGCCCGTGTACAAGCCCGCCTACGACGTTAGCTTCGGGCTCGACGCGATCGGACTCGACGACTACGACCGGGCGTGGTTCGAGCAGGATTACGAGACCGTGCGGGCGCGCTCGGACCACCCCGACCACGTCTTCGAGGCAGTCTGGCGAGCACAGGTCGAGTCCAACCAAGGAGTCGACGACGACCGGTTCAAGGCCCAGGCGGGCGGAATCGCCGACTGGGCGGATTCGATCGAAGGCAACCCGGTCTGGGACCCGGCGAACATCGACGTCCCGACGATGGTGTTTCATAGTGATTAGTGCGATTATTTTTGTGCCCACGTCACGTGAGCGGTTGGTTCGCGGGCTGACGCACACGAATTGTGACTCCTTGGCGGTAAAGAGTCGCACTAATCACTATCAGGGAAGCGACGACGCGCTGGCCGACAGACAGGGATCGCTCGCCTGCTTCGGCAGGCTGACTGTCGATCAGTCGGAGTACGTCGAGCTCGCCGGCGTCGACCACTACATGATGCACGGGGAGCGACGGGCCGAGGTGTTCGACCTCGTCAGTGAGTTCCAGGACCGGATGGCCTGACCTCCGTCCAGGAGTTTTCTGAGCCTGAAAACACAGACTGTTCTTTTTTATCCTCCCGTTCGTACCGGCTACTGGCGGCCTGATCTCCGCCACAGACACCCCAACTGCATCCCCCAATCAGTCGGTGTCGGCAGGGCTTGGGCTCCGACCGTTCGGCACGCATAATCCTCGTTCGTCGCCCGCCCTGCTGGACGACACCTTCCACTGATTCCCCACTCTGTTACCCACTCGACGCACAGCACCTGCTCTCCCCGTCATGTCCGGCACGACAGTGACGAAGTTTCACGTACGTACAGCCACCAGTATCAGTCCAGCTCCGCAAGCGGGGCGGCGTCTACTACTGCGACACGTCGGTCAAGCTGTACAGCTTCGAAGAGCGGGACGCGTTCGTCGACTGTCTCGAACGCATCGGAATCCCGCGACCCGCGTCGGCTGGCAGATAAGCAGCCATCGTCCAGTCGTCGAACCTCCAATCGCAGGGTCGTCGCGGCCGCTATCGCCCACGATTCATAGTGATTGTTGTGAGTCTTTACCGCTGTCGACCCATCAGACGCCGGTGTCAGCCCGTGAAACTCCCGAGAATGCGATGCGACTCCGAAAATAATCACAACAATCACTATCAGTCCGCGGCGTCGAGCTCTGGGACGAGGAGGCTGCAGACGTCGTCTTCGGCGCTGAAGCAGTCAGGGCACTGCGGTTCCCGGTCGATGATCGTATCGAGACGTTCGGCGACAGTTTCGTCGATTACCGGTTCGAGCTGTTTGGCTTCCTCGCGGAACTCCTCGACCTTCAGCACCTCGATCAGGAACCGCTCGATGATGCAGTAGTTCTGGATGGCGTCGCGGGCCCTGCCGATCCCCTCGTCAGTCAGTTCGACGCCCTCGTACTTCTCGTGGCGACACAGCTGTTGCTCTTCGAGCTTCCCGACCATCTCGTTGGCGCTGGCTGGACTCACGTCCAGCATCTCCGCGATCGCACCGGTCGACGCCGGGCCGTCCTCCATCTCCTGCACCAAATAGATCGCTTTCAAGTACTGGTTTGCCGTGTTCATTCTCCGTTCTCCATCAGCGCTGTCACTGCTTCGACGCCCGCTTCCTCCTCCCGCCGGATCGCGCGCAGCTCCGACAGCAGGCGCTCGCGATCGATGCCGAAGGCTACCTCCGACCCCTCGATGGCCTCGATGAGGTCGTCGTAGAACTTGTAGGCCGTCTCCTCGTTGCAGAGCTGATCGTACAGCACGCCGTCGAACTCGCTGCCGGCCTCATACTGCTCTTCGACCAGCCGCTGGATCTGGTCGAACGCGATCGTATCCGCATCGAGTTCCTCGATGAGGGACTCAAGCCGCTTGCGGTGCTCCGCGGACTCCTCCGCGGCCTCCTCCAGGAACGCTCGCACCTCCCGATCGAGCTCCTCGCGCTCGGCGGCGTGTTTCGCCGCCCGCGCCTCGACGACCTCCTCGAGGACGACTCCGATCTGCAGGAGCCGAGCGAGCTGGTGATCGGAGTTCAGTGGGGACCGCAGACTCATCTTTCCCCCCGCGGCGCACACTGGTTGCCGCTCGATGCCTGGAACATGAACGTACCTGGGGCGGGCGACGACTTAAGCGGTTCCCTGTCGCCCCGCCGAACGGGTCAGAACGGGAACAGCGACTCCGCGTCGGTGTCGCGTTCGAGCAGTTCGATCTCGTGGCCGTCCGGGTCGGTGGTGAACGCGCACATGTCGTCGCAGGAGGCGGGATTCCGGTAGTCCGGCGCTTCGCGCACCCGGAGCTGCTCCCAGTCGTCGTGCAGGTCGTCGATGCGGACGCAGATGTGCCCCCAGGCGTCGCCCATCGTGTAGTTGCGGCCGTCGTAGTTGTACGTCAGCTCCAGCGACATCGCCTCCTGTGGCGCGTCCTCTGGCTCGACGAAGTAGTTGGCGAAGCTGTCGGCCTCCCAGCGCCCGACCTCGTCGTACTCGAACTTCCGGCTCCAGTAGCCCAGCGCCGCGTCGGCGTCCTCGACGCGCATCATCGTGTGGTCCAGGCTCCATCGGGCACCGAAGTCCCGTTCGACGATTTCGACCTCGTGTCCGTCGGGATCTTTCACGAAGGCGTAGCCGGGGTTGTCCTCCGGCCGCCGGTAGTCCTCGACCCCTTTGTCCATCAGCTCGTAATAGGCGTCGTGGACGTCCTCGACGCGGACCGCGATGTGGCCCCAAGCGTCGCCCAGTTCGAGCTCCTCCTGGCCCTCGTTGGCAGTGATTTCGAGCATCGCTCCGTCGTCGTGCATCTCCTCAGGGCCCATGTAGACGATCGTGAAGTCCTCGCCCTCGAAGCGGTCTTTCTCCTCGTACTCCAGGTTCGTGCCGTACCAGTCCAGCGACTCCTCCAGGCCCGTTACGCGAATCATCGTGTGGTCGAGTACTCCGCTCATGCACGCGTATAATGGGGTTGAGACGGCAAAAGCATACCCCTCCGAGTCCGGAATTTCGGTCGTCTCCCACGACATCACCGAGCCCAAGCAGGGACAGCAGCAGGTCGAGCGGACCCAGGTCGGCCTGGGCGAGTTCACGGACGAGGTAGGGCCGCCACTCCGGGAGTCGCTGGCGGACCTGGCCGGCCGGCTCTCTACTGGCGGAGCCGGTCCGCGATCAGTTCTTCGAGGTCCTCGCGGAGTTCGTCGACTGCGACTTCCCCGAGGACGGGGACGAAAAAGCCCTCCACGAGCATGTTGGTCGCCCGCTCCTCGCCGATACC
Source organism: Halobacteriales archaeon SW_7_65_23 (assembly GCA_003022725.1). Taxonomy (GTDB): domain Archaea; phylum Halobacteriota; class Halobacteria; order Halobacteriales; family Haloarculaceae; genus Halovenus. Next base: position 13,720 of record PXSQ01000097.1, read on the forward strand.
GCGGGAGGTCATGTACAGGAGGTCCTCCTGGTCGACCTGTCCGACCGTCGCCGAGTGGCTCGCCTCGGTGTCGTGGTTGTTGATGATGAGCTTCGGGGAGGCGTCGGCCTCGCTCTCGTCGCTCAGCATCAGGGTGTTCTCGCGCTGGTAGGAGTTGGTGTCCCAGGCCTCCTGGCCGACATCCTGGACGCCCTCGTACACCGACCGGGCGCCGTCGTCCAGCACGCCGCGTGTGACGAGGTCGGCGGTCGTGTGTTCGGCCTCGTGCCAGACGCGGCTGGCGAGGTCGAAGTGCTGGTCCTCGTGGCCGAAGAACGCGCCGACGATTGTCGACTCGCTGCTGTCGCCCAGCAGCCGGGTCTCGACCGACGTCTTGGTCATCCGCGTACCGATGTTGCCCTCGATCCAGTTGACCTGGCCGTACGTGCCGGCGTGGCCGCGCTTGACCTGGTAGTTGTACGTCTCCTCCGAGAGGTTCTGGAGGGCGCCGTACTGGATGTGCGCGTTCTCGCCGGCGATTGCCTCGACGACGCCGCTGTAATACCGGTCGCCGTCGATCTCCTCGCCTGTCGTCTGCCGCTCGAGGATCGTGACGCTGGCGGACTCCTCGGCGACGACCAGCGTGTAGTTGAACAGCGAGCGGGAGTTCATCCGCGTCCGGATCTTGACGTCCTCTGCGGCGACGCCCTCCGGCACGTAGATGACCGTCCCGGCGCTGAACAGCGCCGTCGACAGCGCCGTCAGGTAGTCCCGCTGTGGGTCGACGACGCTGCCGAACTGTTCTTCGATCAGGTCGCCGTGCTCCTCAAGCGCGTCATCCCAGGACAGCACGTCCACGCCCTCGGCGTCGACGCGGTCTTTCTCCTGGGCCCAGTCGAGCGGGTCCACGAGCTCCTGGAACTCGAGCTTGTCGAGGTTCGTCCAGTCGCGACCCGGCGTCCGGATGACCTCCGGCATGTCCAGGCCCCCGAGCGCGTCGAGCGCCTCCAGCCGCGTCTCCAGTAGCCACTCGGGCTCGGATAGCGACTCGCTGATCTCCGTTACCTGTTCCTCTGTCAGATTTGCGTGTACCTGCGTGCTCATTGTAACCACTCGCTATCCGAGCGAACCCTCCATTTCGAGTTCGATGAGGCGGTTGAGTTCGACCGCGTACTCGATGGGCAGTTCTTCGGTGATCGGTTCGATGAAGCCGGCGACGATCATCTGCTTGGCGTCGTCGTCGTCCAGCCCCCGCGATTGGAGGTAGAAGACGTCTTCGTCGCCGATCTTGCCGACGGTCGCCTCGTGGGCGACGTCGACCTTCGATTCCTGGATCTCCATGTACGGCATGGTGTCGCTCGTCGAGTCGTTGTCGAACATCAATGCGTCACACTCCACCGCGGTCGAGGAGTTCTCGGCGCCATCGCTGATGTGGACGAGCCCGCGGTAGTTGGTGCGGCCGCCGTCCTTGCTGATCGATTTGGACTCGATGGTTGATTTGGTGTTGGGCGCGTTGTGATAGACTTTCGCGCCGGTGTCGATGTTCTGGCCTTCACCTGCAAACGCGATGGTGATGTGGTTGTCGGTCGCGCCGGGGCCCTTGAGGATTGTCGAGGGGTACAGCATGGTAGCTTTCGAGCCCATCGATCCCGACACCCATTCCATGGTGCCGTCTTTCTCGGCGATGGCGCGCTTCGTATTGAGGTTGTAGG
>PXSQ01000098.1 GCA_003022725.1 Halobacteriales archaeon SW_7_65_23
CATGACCGGGCAAGGTGATCTTCGCATCAAGGCTGTTGGTACCGACACTGACGATATCACGCGCATTTCACAGGACATCACTGATCTCGGTATCAGAATCGACGACGAAGGCCTGATCCACAGAGAGTACTTCAGACCGTATGCACAGTTCGGACCAAAACAAGAAGAAGCCACATCGCCTGTGACAGGTGTTGCAGGCCTTGCTGGTGCCGCAGACGTGGTCGAACTCGTTGTCAAGGAGGACGCCCCAATCGCCGGGAAAACCCTCAAAGAGGCGAACCAGGAAGATTTGCTGACGCCTGGCGTACTTGTCGTCCGAATCGACCGAGGCGAGGAATCAATCACCCCGAGTGGAAGCACCGTAATCCAGACAGACGACTTCGTGACGATTCACTCTCGATCGGGCATCACTGATGACACGCTTGGCGTATTCACCGGCAAGTGACATACCGGACATCATCGCTGCGTGCAATGATTACTCGGCTCTGCACGTTTAAGTCGGGGCGTACTGCAGGCGGGAGAAACACCCGCACCGGGATCTGGGTGGCAAAGGTCGATCTTCAAATGGCGATCGGCACGAGCAACACGCCCATGCAGGTCATCCGCCTGGCGCCGAACCGGGCGGGGAGCAGACCCACGAGCGAGCTGACGCCGAACACAGCAAGCCCGAGCAGGCCGGCGAAGGCAGCAACGAGCAGACACAGGAACGCGAGCACGCCGACGGTCAGAATAGCGTTGTTCAGGTTGCCGACGACGTCGAGGTAGGTGTCGCCGATCGCGACCACGAGGACGAACCCTGCCGCTGCGGCGACTACAACACTGCCGAGCAACAGCGGCAGATTATGTGGAACGTCCGCGTTCTCCAGCGCGACGAGCACGCCAGTTCTGGGATTGCCGAGCGCGACGAGTGCGAAGAGCGCGAAAATGGTGTTAGCGGTATTCACGCCGCTGGTTGCGACGACGAACGCACGTGGGCCGCGGTGCGGGAGGATGACTAGCGCGCCAGCGGCGGCGATCGCGCTGGAGATGGCCGGCAGATAGCCGACGAGCGCGCCCGCGAACGTACCGACGAACCCGACCGCGAGGACGAACCGCCGACTGGTCGTCACCGTCGGGTCGTCCTGCGGCGGGACGCCGCCACCACGGAACGCCTCGATCAGGATCGGCGCGCCGAACAGTCCGGCGAACAGTGGCGCGAGCATATCGCCGACGGGCAGGACGCCGTCTGCGGCGATGTCGAGCGTGAGCAGCCCCAGGATGCCGCTGGCGACCAGTGCCAGCGCTGCCCCGATCCGTGCGACCATCGTCCGCTCGGTGAGTACGAGCAGGATGGAGACGGCGCCCAGCACCAGTGTGAGGTGGGCCGCGATGGTCGGGTAGACGCGCTGCATCAGGAGCGTCACCGGCACGGCGAGCGGGACGGCGAACGCGACTGCGAGTGTGCTACCGAGTGCCGAAAGGCGGAGCGCTTCCCGGCCACGCCCCTGCAACACGAGTTTGTGCCCGGGCAACGCTGTCGGCGCCATGGCGGGGTCCGGGACGCCGAGCGCCAGTGCCGGGACGATATCCAGAAAGGTGTGTGTCCCCCCGGCGGCGAGCATTGCGGCGCCGACGAACTGCGGGTCGGCGGGGATCGAGGGGGCGAACCCGGCTAGCAGGAGCGCGAAATTGTTGGCGTGCAGGCCCGGCACCAGCCCGCTGAGCGTCCCGAGTGCGATCCCGGCGCCGACGAACGTGAGCGTGATCGCCGTCGTCTCCGGAGAGACCCCGACGCCGATGTCGCCGACACCCATCCCGACGACCTGGCCGGCCGATCGGATTTAAACGTCGACACTGTGACGGTGACTCGCGCCCCGAAACTGACTGATACTGTCGGACGTAATTTCGTGGAGTCACGCGTCACGTTCAGCCATTCAACCGTGCGAATACAGCCAGGAGAAAGAAGATCGGTTGCGTTAGCCGAACAGTTCGCCGAGCCCTTCGCCAGCGTCGCCCTCGTCCTCGTCGTCGTCATCGTCGTCGGCTTCGGCTTCCTCGGCTTCCTCGGCCTCGTCGTCCTCGTCCTCGGTGGCACGTCGACGCCGGCGGCGTCCAGCACGTTCGTCAGGTTCTTCTCGTTGATCTCTGCGCCCGATTCGTTCAGGATGAGTGCTGCGTATACGTATTCCATGGTTCTGATTATCCGAACATGTCCCCGAATGCCTCGCCGCCGTCACTGCCGTCCTCGTCGTCGTCATCCTCGTCTTCCGCTTCGGCCTCTTCGGCGTCGTCGGCGTCGTCGTCGGCGTCGGCGTCCTCGGTGTCGTCTGTCTCTTGGTCAGCAGTCGATGCGTCTGCTGCAGGCGCGTCGACGTCCTGCAGCTCCTCCGGAAGCGCTTCCTCGTCGTCGATCTGGGCGGCGAGTGCGCGGACCTGGCCGTCGGCCTTGCCGATCAGGTCCGGCATCAGGTCCGGATCCTCGATGCCGGCCTGCAGCCCGAGGCTCTTTGCCTCGCCGCTCGCCTTGCCGAGCAGTGCCGGCAGGGTGCTCGCCGTCGGGTACGATGCGTTGATCGCGAGGTTCCGGGCCTGGGACGCGGCGGCCACCACGTCCGACCGGTACTCCTCGACGTCGAGCTCCAGATCCTCGGACTCGAACACCACGCCGTCGGCGAAGACGCCGCGCAGGTCGAGCCCGACCTCCTTGGGCTCGATCTCCAGTTCCGAGAGCACGTTCGCCAGGTCGGCCGACACTTCCTCGCCGGCCGACAGCACCGTCGAGTCCTCGAGCACCTTGATCGAGCCCTCGTCGATGCGGGCGTTTGCGCCCACGCTCTGGAGTTCGCCCACGAACGGGCCGGGATCGATCCCGGTGTCACCTTCGGGGATGACGATGTCGTTCGGGGCGACCTCGCCGGCGTTGATCGGCGCCGACGTCTTCGAGGCCTCGAGCTGCTGGTACAGCGTGAACGGGTTGGCGTTCGTGCCGATCAGCCCGACCTGACTGCTGATGTACTCGGTGAGCTGTTCGAGCCCGTCGTCGATCTCCTCGAGCGCCCGCGTGAGCAGCGTGTTCCGGGAGACGCGAAGCTCCGCAGTGCCGTAGAGCCCGCGGCGCATGTCCTGGAGCTGCTGGCTCGGGATGCCCGTGATGGAGACGACGCCGACGCTGTCGTAGCTGTCGAGAAACTCGGTGATCTCGTCGACTTCCTCGCGCTTCCAGGCCGGAATCGTCTCGGTCTTGCGTTCCTGTGTACTCATCTCAGGCCACCTCCACGGCCGGTCCCATCGTCGTCTTCACGTAGATGGTGTCGAGGTTCAGCGGCCCCTTCTCGAGGTTGGCCTCGAGCCGGCGGATGATGACGTCGATGTTGTCGGCGATCTCATCGGCGGACATGTCCTCCGCGCCGGTTGGGCATCTTCCCCCGCGGACCGAGCACGGTCCCCAGGTACCGCCCGATGTCCTGCATCATGCTCTCCTCGGCGAGGAAGAAGTCGGTGTCCTCCGCGAGGTCCTTTGCTTCGTTGTCGTCATCGCCGAGGTCAGCCAGGTCGTCGCTGTCGAGTACTTCTTCCGCGACGTCCTCGGCGCGGACGGCGGTTTCGCCCTCCGCGAAGACGACGATACTCGTCTCCTGGCCGGTTCCTTCCGGCAACACGACGCTCTCGTCGACACGGTTCGATGGATCGTTGAGGTCGAGATCCCGCAAGTTCACTGCGAGGTCTACCGTCTCGCGGAAGTTCCGCGGCGGCGCCTCCTCGAGTGCGCGAGAGACTGCCTCCTCTATCTCCTGATCTGCCATTGTTCACCTCCGTAGTACGCCGAATGGCTGCTACGGGTCAGTGAAACAGGCGGATGCCTGTCTCGCCTGGAGAGAGGCCAATGCGACACTTAAAAGCGTCGAACTGTCGTGCTGCTGTCGGGGCAGACGAACCGTTAATTGGCGCGCTGCCGTAGGTGGCTATCATGGCCGCCCCTCAGCCGAACGTCGTCCTCATCCACAGTCACGACCTCGGGAGATACCTCGGGTGTTACGGCGTCGACATCGAGACCCCGCGGATCCAGGCGCTGGCCGACTCCGGCGCACTGTTCGAGGAGCACTTCGGGACCGCTCCCCAGTGTTCCCCCAGCCGCGGCAGTCTGATGACTGGCCGGTATCCCCACGTCAACGGGCTGATGGGCCTGGCGCACGGAGACTGGGAACTTGACGAGGACGAACGGATCCTCCCTCATTACCTCTCCGAGGCGGGCTACGAGACGCACCTCTTCGGCCTCCAGCACATCACGCAGGACACGGACAGGCTCGGGTTCGACCGCATCCACTCCGAGAAGAATCTGTATCCGGGAGTGTCGCCTGCGGTCCACGAGGCGAACCGCGCGCGGACAGTCGCGGAGGTCGTGGCGACGTGCCTCGCCCGGGAGGAGCTCGGTTCGCCGTTTTACGCCTCGGTCGGCTTCTTCGAGATCCACCGTGGCAAGGAAGCCAGCGGCCGGTTCGGCTTCCTGGGCGAGGAGTACGACACTGACGACCCCAAGCACGTCAATCCGCTGCCGTATCTCCCCGACCGGTGGGGGATCAGACACGACCTCGCGGAGATGCGTGGGATGGTGTACGCCGTCGACGAGGCTGTCGGGACGATCCTCGACGCTATCGCGGACGCCGGCATCGAAGACGAGACGCTCGTGATTTTCACTACCGAACACGGGATCGCCTTCCCCCGGGCGAAGGGGAGCTGTTACGATCCGGGGATCGAGGCGGCCTTGGTGCTCCGGTACCCCGGCCTCGCCGACGATGGCGAGGTCTACGACGAACTGCTCAGCAACGTCGACGTGCTGCCGACGGTGCTGGACATCCTCGATATTGAGATCCCTGACGGGCTCGACGGGCGGAGCTTCCGGCCGCTGCTGGCTGCGGACGAAGCCTACGAGGAACGCAACCGGATCTTCGCAGAGATGACCTGGCACGACATGTACAATCCAGTCCGGGCGATCCGGACGGACCGCTACAAGTACGTCCGGAACTTCTGGCATCTCCCGAAAGTGTACCTCTCGGCGGACGTGTTCGCAAGCGAGGCCGGCCGCGAGGTCAGAGAGCACTACAGCGTCCCGACCCGTCCATACGAGGAGCTGTACGACCTCCAGGAGGCGCCACAGGAGGACAACAACGTCGCGTTCGAGCCGCGCTACCAGGACGTTCGCATCGATCTCTCCCGGCAACTCCAGGGGTGGATGGAGTCGACTGACGACCCGCTGCTGGACGGGCCGCTGGTCCCGCCGGATTACGACGACATCCAGCGGTGGCCCCACGAGTCGTAGCGATTCGGCTCGGGTCCCACCAGACGCTTAGGCGCCAATCCCGTAGCCTGCTTATGGCCCACGGAGCGTACAAGCCGATCGAGGCGTACGGCCTCATCGGGAATCTCGAAACCTGTGCACTGGTGGGCCAGGACGGTGCTATCGACTGGTGTTGTTTGCCGTACCTGCAGTCCCCGAGCGTGTTCGCGGCGATCCTGGACAGCGAGAAGGGCGGGACGTTCAGGATTCAGCCGACCGGCTCCTTCGACGCTGTCCAGCGCTACCAGTCCAACACTAACGTCCTGAACACGACATTCACGACCGGGGCCGGGACCCTCCGACTGACCGATTTCATGCCGATCCTCAGCGAGGATCCGGTGGCACCGTTCTCCGAGCCGTGGATCTTCCGACGCGTCGAGGCAGTCGAGGGCCCCGTGGCGTTCGAGGTCACGTTCGAGCCGCGGTTCGACTACGCCCGGGCGCGGACGATAATCGAGTCGATGGACGACGTGTTGCTCGCCAGAGGGAGCGGCGAGCACGTCTCCCTCAACACTGCCTCACCGCTGGACATCGTCGACAAAACTGCGTCCGGTATCCACGAACTCGACGCGGGGGAGACTGCCTGGTACACCCTCCAGTACGGACAGCACAAACGGCCGGAGTCGATCGATCCCGAGCGTCTGCTCGAACGGACCCGGCGGGACGCGCAACTGGGACTACCGGTTCAGCTGGATCCGCGACGCCGCGTTCACCATTCAGGCGCTGTACAAACTCGGCCACATCCAGGAGACGAAAGACTACTTCGACTGGTGTCTGGACGTCATCCACAGCGGGTCCGAGACGTTCCAGCCGTTCCAGCCGCTGTTCGGGCTCCAGGGGGAGACCCAGCTGACCGAGGAGACGCTCGATCACCTTGAGGGGTTGTGTAACTGTTACAGAATCCAGTACCTATAAGTAACTACCAGTAGTAAACAGTACCAACAAGATGCCACGGTCGTACTCGATTGGCGAATTCGCGGACGAACTCGGTGTTCACTCCCAGACTGTGAAACGCTGGTGTCGCAACGACGACCTCGACTACACCAGAACACCGGGCGGTGAACGACGAATCCCACATCGGGAACTCCGCCGGCTTGCAGGCGACACTCGTTCAACAGACCGTGTTGCCCTCTACGCCCGTGTCTCCAGTCACGGCCAGAAAGAAAATGGTGACCTCAACCGCCAACTCGACCGACTCACAGACTACGCCCATGACCACGGCTGGAGTGTCGAAAACACCTACACCGACGTTGGCAGTGGTCTCAACGAAGACCGCCGTGGCCTCGACTCGCTTCTTGATGACGTACAGGACGCCGAGTACGGACGTGTTCTCGTTACTTACGAAGACAGGCTCACTCGCTTTGGTTTCTCGTATCTTGAACGGTACTTCGACTGTTACGGTGTCACTGTCACCGTCATCGAAGACGAGACGGACAAATCGGTACAGGAAGAACTCGTTGATGACCTTATCACACTCGTCGCAAGCTTCTCCGGCAAACTCTACGGAATGCGCTCAAGCAGGAAACAACAGGTCGTCAACACCATTGAATCCGAGGTAAAATCCGATGAGTGACCATCTCTCGCTTCCAATCAGCCTGCCAGACGAGGACGCCGACCGATGTGAACGTCTCGCAACACTCACGCAACGTGTCGCTAACCACGTCCTCAAATCCCACTGGACTCCGTCCCATCTCGACGGAATTACTGACTCCTCACATCAGGCGTGGAAGTACTTCGATGAACACGAACCGTTCGAAGTACTTGACCTGTATCTGCCCTCTCGGTTTCGACGCTGTATCTTGCAGAAAGTCGGTGGAACACTCCGCAGTCACGCCGACCGCCGAGACGCCTTCCGGTCCATCCAGACCGTGTTACCCGACCACAAAATCCGACGTATCCACCGCCGACGTATCAAAAAACAACTCTGGGGAGGCGGTGAGTACCTGACATCAGGCTACGTTGACATTCTCATCGACCAACTCAACAGCTACTACGACCGTCACGGGACGTACCCAGACACGTATTTCGAGATGCAGAGCTGCCCCGAGTATGACAGCGGCGTATTGCCGTTCTCTGCGGATGACGGCCCAACCAGCGGGCAAGCCGTCAACTACCAGTACGACAGCGACAGCGAGACTCTGACGATACGCCTCAAGACACCCGACACGCTGAACCCGGACACGCGAGGGGACTGGTCGTGGACTGAGTACGAACGTGACGGCTACGGCGCATTTCACGATTTGCTTTCCCACGGTGACCTATCGGCTCCCGAGTTCCAACCATCCTGTCGCAAAAACGGCGACGCCTACTACGAACTCGCGTTTTCGGTCGAAGTCGAACACGCTGAGGCGACTGACGGCACCGACTGCATATTGGCGCTCGACGCAGGAATGCGGAAAGACATGACTGCCGTGGTTGTCACGGAAGACGGCGAGCAACTGTCCACGCCACATTTCATCCAGTTCACTGACCGTGAGAAGATGCGACGGCTCAATCGGGAACGCGCCCAACTGAACGACCGTCTGTCGGCGTTACGCCAGGATGGTCGCGCTCACACCGATGAGTTCGCGCACATCCAGAGTGAGTATGAACGGGTGAACAGCAAAATCCAGCACAAGCGCGAGCAACTGACACACGATGTAGCCAACCACGTCCTCGCACTCGCACTCCTGTACGACGTGGACGCAATTGTTCACGAGGACTTGCGGTCGCTCTCATCACCGCGTGGTGAAGGCACGTTGTCCTGGGAGTTGTCGTCATGGGCGCGACGGGATGTCATCGAGAATATCGAGTATCGGGCCGAGTGTGTTGGACTCGCTGTCGAGCGAGTCTACCCACAAGGAACGAGTCGGTCGTGTCCTCGGTGTGGCTCGACAGGCCACACCTGTAAATCCCCGGACCATCACGAGGAACTGTGGTGGGGTGGGCACTTTCGGTGTGATAATTCCCGGTGTGGATTCGAGGGGGACCGAGATTACGTTGGTGCGGTGAACGTGGCTCGCGTGTTCTTTAGCGAAACGGACACCCTAGAGCATGGTTTCACGTCCTCCTACACGGGGGATGCTGAAATCGTGCTAGCTGGCCGTTCCGCTGGCACGCGGCACACGTTTGGGACTGGCATAATCGCCTATGAACCCGAGCAGGCAGAGGCGACCGCTGGTGGCGGGTCGGCTGTCATAGCACCCGCTGTCGCCGTGCCCGAGTCGAATGCGGATGGGAGCGATGGACGTGGCCCAGCCGTCCAGCAGTGTACCCGATTCATACGGTGTACTACTGAAAACTACTGAAAATTGGAACGGTACCGCGGGTCTGCGCCGGTCCGGATCGGGAACGCCGCCCGCAGCCAGTTACAGCTCGACATCTTCGGCGAACTCGTGCTCGCGCTGTACGAGACCGGCAACTACGGGGAGACCATCACCGGGACGACGTGGGAGACGGTCCGGGAGGTCATCGAGTACGTCTGCACGCTCTGGAACAAGCGCGGGGCCGGCATGTGGGAGGTCCGCAGCGAACCTGAGCAGTTCGTCCACTCGAAGGTGATGTGCTGGGTCGCGCTGGATCGCGGGATCAAGATGGCGACGGAGCGCGGCTTCGAGGCGCCGCTGGATCACTGGCGGGAGGTCCGCTCGGAGATCCGCGAGGTCGTCCTCGAGCGCGGCTTCAACGAGGAAATCAACAGTTTCGGTCGCTCCTTCGAGTCCGACGAGTTGCTCGACGCGTCGGCGCTCCGCATTCCGCTGGTCGGCTTTCTCCCGTTCGATGACCCGCGCGTCCAGGGCACCATCGACGCGGTCCGCGAGCGGCTGACGACCGAGGAAGGGCTGGTCCACCGCTACGAAGGCGAGGACGGGCTCCCGGGCGACGAAGGGGCGTTCGTCCTCTGCTCGTTCTGGCTCGTGGACTGTCTCGCGCTGTCCGGCGAGGTCGAGGAGGCCGAGCAGCTCTTCGAGAACATCCTCGAGTACACGAGTCCGCTGGGGCTGCTCTCGGAGGAGATCGTCCCCGAGGCTGGCGAACCCCTCGGGAACTACCCGCAGGCGTTCAGCCACCTCGGCCTCATCAACAGCGCCATCTACATCGAGGCTGCTAAAAACGAGGAGAGCACAGTAGACATAGATTACCCGGCGATCGACGCCCGTCTTGAGTGACCACTGGTAAGGGTATGACCGTTAGGAAGGTTCATCCTCGGGAAAGCCGATCTCTCCCCGCCGAAACGCCAGATTACCATCGCTGAACCTTCTATACTGCGCTGAATCAGCTTTCTGTATTATGATTATGGGTAGAAACAGTTATGTAAGGCCCTCTCTAATTGGTGGCTATTCATGGACAGTCCAACTTCACAACCGAAATCACGGTCTACTCGATCCCCGACAGATGCAGGTTCCGAGACCTTCGTGCCCGATGGGGCGTCACGGCTGGAACTGGAGGCGGGTGAGACGGCAAGGGGGAACAGTGGCTATTCGCTTTTGATCCGTGGCGAGGTGCAGGCAAGTTCCATTCTTTCAAGCGCCAAGCACGACGGGTCAGTCACGCTCATGGAGAACAAGACGAAGTTGGTGTCCGGCAGCCTCACGGGTGGGACGATCGGGTTCGTCGTCGATGGGACGGTGGTGGCGGCGGAGTTCGACGACTCCGCGCCGGCGGTCACGCTCGACGGTGCGCACGTCGACCCGGACCGGTGGCCGACAGTCAAAGAGTACATCGGATTCGGGCCGAACGGGGAGCCCGTCGAGGATCCGTTCCCCGACGGGGGTGAACTCGGCGCCGCCCCGAACGATCCGCTGCACCCAGATGAGTACGTCATCGAACTCGACGCCAGCGGGATCGACGAAGCGAAGGCCTACTGTTTCGACATCGACGGCAGCGTCATCGATCGGGCGGACGGTTCGACCGTCACCGATCAGGAGGACCGGGTGTATGGCTGTCTCCAGCCCGGCAGTTCGGCCGCGATCACCATCCGCGGGCACGTGACCCGGATCGAGGCCGCTGACGGACTGGAGTTCTCGATCGATGCCAAGCACAGCGCCTGACTGCAAATTGGCAAGCCCCGGCGGCGTTTCGTAATCCTTTTGCCCACTATCGCCATCGTTCCGGATGCGCCGCCTTAGCTCAGACTGGGAGAGCACTCGACTGAAGATCGAGCTGTCCCCGGTTCAAATCCGGGAGGCGGCATATTCTGAGATCAAGACGGCGAGCGGAGCGAACCGTCGCTGATCGAAGAATCGATGCCGAGCGGATTTGAACTACGCGAGACGAGCGAAGCGGGTCTCGCCATCGAGTTCAAATCCGGGAGGCTGCCATCCCGTCGAGTTCGCGTGTCGGCGTCCGGTCAGGGGCTCGCGGTCGGCGATTCAATTTCTCCACCCACCCTATACAGCCAGACGTGATTCAGTTACGCCATGCCGTCCCAAATCCCGTTGTTCGGACCATGACACAGCCGGTGGACTGTCCTGGCACTGTACGGAGTCACGTCTGGCTGTATACCATGCGCACACCGACACGAATTTGCGCTCAGGTACACAACTCGGAGATCATGGACTTCGATGCCGTGCTCTTCGATCTGGACGACACGCTGTACCCGTACCCACCGTGCAACGCGGCAGGGAAGGAGGCGGCCTGGCGCGAGGCTCGGAACCGAGGGTACGACCTCGACCGCGACGTGTTCGAGGAACTGTACCAGCGGGGTCGCAATGCGGTCAAGCGGGAGATTGCCGGCACCGCGGCGGCCCACGAGCGGTTCCTCTACTTCAAGCAGGCTCTGCAGTCTCGTACCGGAACCAACCAGTCGACCGACGCGCTGGCGCTGGGCGAGGCGTACTGGTCGACCTATCTCGATGAAATGCAGCTGTTCGAGGGCGTCTCGGAGACGCTCTCAGCACTCCAGGGTGCTGGCGTCGACATCGGTCTCGTTACCAACCTCACGACGCGAATTCAGCTGCAGAAAATCGAACGCCTCGGCCTGGAGTCGGTCATCGACGTGCTCGTGACCTCCGAGGAGACGGGTCGCGAGAAACCGAGCGCGTCGATGTTCACAGTGGCGCTCGCACGGCTCGACCGGCGACCGAGCGAGACGCTGATGGTCGGCAACTCGGTGGTCTCGGATATCGAAGGAGGCAACGGCGTCGGGCTGACGACCGTGCTGTTCAACGGCGACGAGCCGGACCTGAGCGGCCAACAGCAGCCGGATCATCGGATCGACGATTTCAGCGAGATCAGGGAGCTGATACTGTGATGCTCGAGCCCGAGCGCCGGCGGGTCGTCGATCGCGCCCCCGCGCTTGCAGGCCTCACGCCGGGGCGGACTGGGAACCTGAGCGTCCGGTCGGACGATCGGTTCGCGGTCACGCCGACCGGCGTTCCATACGACGGGTTCGACACTGCCGACGTGCCAGTCGTCAGAATCGAGGACGGCGAGCACGTGGCCGGCGGGATGGCGCCCTCCAGCGAGGTGCCGATGCACGCTGCCATCTACCGCCGTGAGGACGTTGATGCGATCGTGCACACCCACTCCCCGTGGGCGACGACGATGGCCGTCCGACAGGAGGAGCTCCCCCCGATTCACTACATGATCGTCGCCGTCGGCAAGCGCGTGCCGGTCGCCGAGTACGCGCCCTACGGAACCGACGAACTAGCAGCCAACGTCGTCGAAGCGATGACCGAGGCCGACTCGACCGCGTGCTTCATCGAGAACCACGGGCTCGTGGTGACCGCACCGGATCTGGACACCGCCATCGAGGACACGATCCACGTCGAGTCGCTCTCCCGGATCTATCTTCAATCGCTTGCCGCCGGTGGAGAGCCGACGACGCTGTCCGACGACCAGCTGGAGACGGTACTCGAGCGGTTCGAGTCCTACGGACAGTGAGGGACAGCCTTCGACGGAATCGCCCCCGGGAGGAGCACGGCACCGTGGTCGCTGTTGCTCTCCGGGAGTTCGAGTTCCGCACTGAACGCAGCATCACCCGCGGTCAGTTCGATCTGCTCGACAGGCATGTGCCGCCGTTCTCGTGTCGGTATATAAATAGTGCCGGTATATCGTCGACAACTCAGTCGGGTAGGCAGCGCATTCGACCGACTTCATAAGTGGATTCAGACCGTAACAAGTTCCCCATGTCTCGCTCTGTCTTCGACGGTGATTCCGAGGGAGTAGAAGTGACCGGTCCCAACGACGCACAGCAGATTGTGTTCGTCCACGGAACGATATTCAATCGCACGATGTGGGCGCCACAGCGGGAGGAGCTGGCTGAGGAGTTCCGCGTCATCACATTCGATATGCCGGGCCACGGCACGCGCTCGGCGGAGGCGTTCAAACTCGACCCAGCAATCGAAACGCTCAGAGATGTCCTGGACAACCGGGCCGATGGAAACGCACACGTCGTCGGTCACTCGCTCGGCGGCTACGTCGCAATGGAGTACGCACGCCGCTACCCCGAGACGGTCGACGGCCTCGTCCTGGCTGACAGCAGCGCGAATCCAGTCGGATTCCTGGGCAAACTGACCTACGCCATCGGTAAGGCGGCAGTGCTCGCGTCCAGGAGTGAACGGATCGAACGAGCGACGAGCTGGATCAACGAGAAATACGTCCGCAGTCGGGACCTGCGGCCGGAGATACAAAAGGAGATAATCGAGGCGGGATTCACCCTCCGGCCGTTCGGCGAGGCGGGGATCGAAATTGCCGGCGAGGATTTCCGGTCAGCGTTTGCCGCCTTTCCAGGTCCAGCCCTCGTGGTCAACGGCCAGTTCGACCTCATCATGCGACTCGCTGAGAAAGACCATGCGAACGCAGGCGCCGCTGACGTGACAGTCATCGACGGCGCCGGGCACGTCAGTAACCTCGATCGCCCTGAGTCGTACACGGCAGCCGTTGCTCGCTTCGTCGACTCGGCCAGAACAGTCGGTGCTGGCGACTAAGCCAGCGTCGAAACCGATGAAGTAACTGACAGTCTTCCGGCTTGAATACGTTTCAGTATCGAAGGTTACTGCACGTAACGGTCGGCTGAATCCTTGGTAGTGTTTTCCAACTGAGATAAACGATAGGCCGAGTATATAGGACCGACACTGGAAGTAGCTGATACCTCACAGGGTCGCCCAACGCCGGCCCGGGTGAGGAAATACGGGGAGCAACCATGTCACAGCAACAGCTACAGCAGCCACAGACCCAGCAGGTACAGCAACCGCAACAACAACAGCAGTACCAGCAAACCTTCGACCAGTTCCTCCCACAGCAGGTGTCGCAGGCGGTGTTCCAGCTCGAGCAGCTGGAGTCCGAGGCCGAGTGGGCACACGGGCAGGCGATGCAGGCCGGTGACAGCTACACAGCAAAGATGCTGGCGGACCTCTCACAGATCATCCACCTCCAGAAGACGTTGCTGTTGCGCGAATCCAATCTTGCTCAGACTGTCGGCCAGTGCACCCAGCAGGCGCTCCAGCAGTGTGGTCAACAGCTCCAGCAATCCCAGGTCCCGGGTGTCCAGCAGGTCGTCCAGCAGTGCCAGCAAGTGGCACAGACGATCACACAGGCGAGTGCACAGGTCGGACGGATGGGCCAGTCACAGCAGTTCGGCGGCCAACCCCAGCAGTTCAGCGGTCAGTCAATGAGCCAGTACTAACCCGTCGGTTCCTCTCACTCGGACAGCTATTTTTTGCGATTGATACGGTCGTTCGTGATTCGTTACCGCTATGGTGTCACAGTTTGTGATACTGGTGGCTGTACGTACGTGAAAACTCGAATTGATGTAACCGACGATGGACTGGCGCTTTCTCCTCGACGAGAACGTCGATCCCAAGACTGCCAGATATCTCGAAAAGGAGGACGTGTACGTCGAGCACGTGCAGGGGGCACTCGGGCTGGGAGCAGACGACACCGAAGAAATCCTCCCGTATGCACGCGAGAACGATCTCATCGTCGTGACGAGCGACGTGAGTGATTTCGGCCGTCTGGACCCGGCAACGCACGCCGGCGTCGTACTGCTCTACGACGATACGATGCGCGCGTACCGCATCGCGACCGGTACTTTCTTTCTCCCACCCCCATGCTTCGGCCATCGCCCGACGGAAGAGGCGCGTTCCGTCGCTCACTGGGCGCCGCCGTCGACGTGTCTGAGCGCGACCTGCAGGGACACCTTCAGCTCGTCGAATTCGCGGGGGTGAACCTCGCCGGTGATCGCACAGTCGGTACACGTCTCGACGATCGCCTCCAGGATGCTGTAGTACATCAGGTACAGGTCGTCGTCGATCCGGTTGAAGAAGTCGTCGAGCGTCTCCTTCGGATCGAGCTCCAGAAGCTCACGGGAGACGTTCAGATCCGCGATGGGGATCTGTAGCAGCTGCTCGCTCTCGGAGGGGTCCCCACCCTCACCCTCGATCTTTGCGCTCTCCTCGGCAAGTGCGCGCTGGGCGCTCCGCATCTTTTCGACGTCCGCCTCCGACGGCTGCGGGGCGTCGCTCTGCAGCGCGAACGTCTGCAGCTCGATCGCTCGCTTGCCGTACGTCTCGACGTCCTCGGTGAACCGTCGCTTGTGCTCCGCGCTGGGGGTCTCGGGCGTCTCGATGTAGAACGTGTAGCTCGCCAGGATCTTGTTCGCCAGGTCTGCAGTCTCCTGGATCACCGTCACCTTCGTCTCGTGACCCTCCCCCTGGTACTCGTTTTTCACCCAGTCCAGGATCGGTCCCTTCGGGATCGGGATCTTCCCGAGCATCGTCCACCTGTTCAGCGATCAGGCCCATGAATGTTCGTCCCATAGCACGGGCTGGGAGGCACCTTCCGGCCCACACCGACTCCACCTGTCCCCGTCACGTCGGCCCCCGACGGGGCCATCGTCACATGCGCTCGAAAAAGGGGAACAGCGCGCCGAGGAGTACCCCGTAGAGGACGTGCCACGCCACGAGCGTCGTCGTGACGAACGGGACCTCGGGCACCGTTGACGCGCCGAGCGGTTCCAGCCAGACCGGCAGCACGAACCCCGTCGCGACGACCGAGAGGACGAGTCCGTACACGATCCCGGCCAGGAGAATCTTCCACCACCAGCGCGTGATCCCCGTCAATCCGGGATCCGAGAGCACGAACGCGAACGCGAGGCCGAACAGCGTTCCGTGGACGAGGTGTGCCACCAGCCCGACGAGCAGGCTCCCCTCGAGGCCGTACATCCCGGCGATCGTGTCGCTGAGCATCGCGCTATCGAGCAGGAGGATCGGAACGAGCGTCGCGGCAGTCGCAACGAACCCTGCGACGGTCCCGCCGCGCAACGCTACGGTCGTCTCGAACGGCGAGTCCGCCCGCTCCTCTTCTGTCTCTGGAAGGTAATCCTGGATTGCCATGTTTATTGGTGACAAACAACAATGTAAAAGCGTTCGGTCGGCCGGGTGCACGGGCAGAGCCACCTCGATGGGAAGCACTGTCATCGGACGCTGCTGAAAGCGGAACTCGAATGAGACAGGTGTCACGTCGAGTGCGGAGACTACTGACGGATGGACCGACGGACATTCCACAGGGTAAACCCGCCGGACGTCGCGACTAGCAGGCCGGTAGCTGCACCCACAGGGTCGCTCCGACTGAGTGCGAGTGCGACCTGTGCTAGTCCTGCAACTACCACGACGAGAGCGGCACCGGTTGCGAGGCGAGGGTACCGCATAGCAGGCTGCTACGCGGGTTGGTCACATAAATTCCGACGGCGGATTGCCGGCCGGGAAACCCACGTCACGCACGATCGTCTCAGTTTCGGGTGGTCCTGTGCTGCTGGGCTGCGACCGGATCCGTGAGCAGCAGCGGCTGTTGTCACGAACAACGCCGATCTGCAGCCTAACTCAAATACCTGTTTGACTTATCACAGCTACTAAACTCCTGGTGGATCCGTCTCCTGTATGAACAGTTCTCCTCGCAACGCTGCCCTGGTCGTGATAGCCGCTGTGCTGCTCCTCACAGCAGGCTGTATGGGGGGTGGTGGGCCCGACTCGCAGGCGGCTAGTGGTGGGAACGGCAACGGGAACGGCAATGGCAACGGGAACGCAAACGGCAATGGAATGGAGAACGGCGCTGACCAGAGTGACGAGGCCGGGGCAGGAGCGGATCGCGCGGGGGTTCAGGCCAGTCAGCGCTCGATCATCAGGAGCGGGTCCGTCGAACTGGAGGTGGACGACTTCGACGACACACAGCGGATGCTGACCCGAACGGTCAGGGAACACGGTGGGTTCGTCAGCGACTCGCGGATCGAAACGAACGAGCGCGACAACGAGAGCTACAAATCCGGTGAGATCGTCGTGCGTGTGCCCCAGGAGAACTTCTCGGTAGTCGTCGACCAGGCGAAGACGATGGGTGATCTGCAGTCCGTCGACGTCGAATCCGAAGACGTCACCGACCAACTGGTCGACCTGAACGCCCGACTCGAAAATCTGCGGGCCGAACGCGAGCGTCTCCGGGCGCTGTATGAGAACGCGAGTGACACCGAAGCAGTGCTCGAGGTACAGGACGAACTGTCGGACGTGCAGGAAGAAATCGAGACACTCGAAGCGGAACAGAAGGCGCTCGAACGCAAGGTTGCGCTCTCGACACTGCGGGTCCAGATGCGTGAACCCATGCCGGACTCGGACCCGATCGACGCCGAGGACTGGACGGACACGCCCGTGCTCGTCGCGTTTCTCGAATCGATCAATGACGTCATCGCGAGCGTGCAAACGCTGATCGTGGCCGTTGCCTACGCGCTGCCGTATCTCGTCGTCTACGTCCCGCTGATTGGTGGTGCCGTCTACGGCGTGATGCGCCTCCGCAGATGGCGGAACGGTTCGTCCCCGCCGCCAGCAGTCAATCCCCTTGGAACTGCCGACGAGACAGTCGAAGACGAATCCAACGACCAGAGCGGGATCGGTGCGGGAGACCCGCCCGCTAAAGACGACGATAGCTCCGGGGACGGTGACGAGTCGACGGAGTGATTCATCGACCACCGGGAGTCGAACCTGGAAGATGCCCGGGAGACGGTCAGTGATGCGCTCGCATTCCTGCGAGATGAAGGGCTGTTCGTCGAAGACGACGAGGCCGTTCTCGATCGGATCGGATACACGCTCGACATCGCCGGCGGCGTCGCCGCGGGCAGCGACTTCCACGAGTACGAGGAGTCGCTCGCGGAGGCGATTCACTCGGCGCGACCGGCGGAAGCGCCGAGAACGTTTTTCCCCAAGTTTTTACGACTGATACGGTCGTACGTGATTATTTTCAGCACTGGGGCCCAATATCGTTGGTTTCACGGGCTGAAACACACAACACGCGATTCCATAGCGGTAAACAGTCACGCACGACCGTATGAGTGGTTCCCGCAGCGAACGAAGTGAGCGAGAAAACCCGAAGGAGTAAAAAGTGATAGTGGGACCGCCCGGATTTGAACCGGGGTTGCGGGCACCCAAGGCCCGGAGGATACCAAGCTACCCTACGGTCCCTCACCTACGAATGGTCGACTCACTCCCCTAAGCGTTTCGTTGGCAGGCCAGCCCGGCTACTACCTGTTCCCGAACCGTACTTTCATACGGAAGGGCGCTAACCTGACTGCGGCGGAGGCGGACCTCATCGAGGCGTTCGTCCCCGCGGCAGTCGACGAAGCGGGCGGGTTCGCGGGCTTCCACGAGACGGCGACGAAAACGAACTCGCTGGTGGATCGCCTGCGCGCGCTGACGCTGCCCGC
The DNA here is from genome assembly GCA_003022725.1 of Halobacteriales archaeon SW_7_65_23. Taxonomy (GTDB): domain Archaea; phylum Halobacteriota; class Halobacteria; order Halobacteriales; family Haloarculaceae; genus Halovenus. The sequence continues at coordinate 17,982 of PXSQ01000098.1, forward strand.
GGTCGCGGACGTGCGCGATGGACCAGAGAGTTACCGCGAGACGGTGGCGCGAGCCGAGCACGAGTGGTCTGCAAACCGTTAGGGTGTTCAGGGAGTAGCGTGGTCGACGCGCGTCGGTTCGCAATTCGCGAGGCCAGACTCTTTACCGGAGCACGCAGTACACGGGGGTATGAAGGAGATCGTTTCCGACGAGGAGACGCTCGGGGGGGCGCCCCGCCTCGCCGGAACCCGTATCGGCGTCCTGCACGTCTACGAACAGTATCAGGGCGGAGAAACCCCAGAAGCGATCGCGAGCAAGTACGACGGTATCTCAGTTGCTGATGTCCACCACGCACTCGCGTACGTGTTCGACAACCCCGAACGGATACGGCAGCTACAGAACGACTGCGGGAAAACGATCGAGGAAATCCGTGAGAGGCGTCCTGTTGACCCCGACGAGTACAAAAAGAGCGCATAATGCGGATTCTTGCAGACGAAAACATCGTTCCAGCACACGTTTCGGCGCTGGAATCAGCCGGATACGATGTCCGACGCGTCGGAGACGTCCTCGAGAAAGGAGCAGGTGATGCTGCCGTCCTCAATGCAGCAAGCCAGGAGAACCGGGTTGTCCTTACCTACGACAAGAAGGATTTTTCCGACACAGCGGGACACCCAGGGGTGTTGCTTGCCTCCGAAACGATGGCTCCCCGCAAGCTTCGGAACGCTGTCGAACGCGTCGAACAGGCCTACCCCGAACTAGAGGATGTAGTCGAATATCTATCAGACTGGACCTGACCGATCGGCCGCGACTACAACGCCTCCGCCAGTTCCTGCGCCCGCTCGCGGACTCGCTCGGCGTCGACCCGCGTCGGCTCACCGTCGTAGACCACCTCGCCGTCGACCATCGTGAACTGGACGTCGTCGCCATGGGCGGCGTAGACGAGGTGTGAGCGGACGCCGGTGACCGGCGTCGCCCGCGAGATCTCCGTCGTGAGGCCGATCACGTCCGCACGCCAGCCTTCCGCGAGGCGGCCGAGGCGGTCGAACCCCGCCGCGCGGGCGCCGTTGGTCGTCGCCATCTCAAGGACGGTGTCGGCGTCGAGCGCCGTCGAGTCGAGGCGGTCGACCTTCGCGAGCAGGCTGCCCTGGCGCATCTCTGTGAAGGGGTCGAGCGTGTTGTTGCACGGCGGGCCGTCGTTTCCGAGCGCGACGGTGATCCCGCGGTCGACGTACTCCACGACCGGCGCGACGCCGCTGGCGAGTTTCATGTTCGAGGAGGGGCAGTGGACGACGTTCGTGTCCGTCTCTGCGAGCAACTCGCGTTCGCGCTCGTCGGTCCAGACGCAGTGGGCGAGCACCACGTCCTCGCCGGTGAGGCCGACCTCGTGGAGCCACTCGATGTTGCGCATCCCCGTCTCCGCCTCGACGGTCGCGACCTCGTCGCGGTTCTCGCTTGCGTGGGTGTGAATCCGGACGTCCTCGTGTGCGTCCGCGAGTTCGCGAGCGCCGCGCAGGCACGCCTCCGAGCAGGTGACGGCAAAGCGCGGCGTGACCGCGTACCGGATGCGGTCGCCGCAGCTGCCGTGGTACTCCTCGATGAGGCGTTCGGATTCCCGGAGGGCGTCGTCGGTATCCTCCTCCAGTCCGTCGGGGGCGTCCTTGTCCATCAACACCTTGCCGAGCACCCCGCGGATGCCGACGTCGCCGGCGGCCTCGAAGGCGGCGTCGGCGTGGTTGACCGAGAGGTGGTCGATCACCGTGGTGGTGCCACTCTCGATGCACTCGAGGTAGCCAAGCGTCGCCGCGACTTCCATCGCCTCGGCGTCCATGCCCGCTTCCATCGGGAGGACGTGGTCGAACAACCACGTCAGGAGTTCAGTGTCGTCGGCGATCCCGCGGCCGAGGCTCTGGACGCTGTGGACGTGTGCGCCGACTAATCCCGGCGCGACGATATCGAATGAGCGGCGCTCGTGGTCGGGATACTGGTCGATCGCGTCCGCGCGGTCGCCCACGAACGCGATAGTGTCGCCGGCAGTCACGACCGCGCCACCGTGGAGTACGGTGTCGGCGTCGACGACGACAGTCCCCGAAAGCAGCATCATCGGCCCTTCGAGCAGGACGGAATTAGGCGTTGGGATCGGCGGGAAATTCGACAGGTTTACCGGCGGCGCGGGGGGACCGTCGGGTATGGCAAAGGTCAGCATCGTCGGTGCCGCGGGCACCGTCGGCGCGGCAGCGGGGTACAGCATCGCGCTGGAAGACATCGCCGACGAACTCGTCTTCGTCGACATTCCCGAACAGGAGGACGTGACCGTCGGCCAGGCCGCCGACACCAACCACGGCATCGCCTACGACTCCAGCACGGAGGTCCGGCAGGGCGACTACGCCGCGACGGCCAGCTCCGACGTCGTCGTCATCACCGCCGGCCTCCCGCGACAGCCCGGCGACACGCGGCTTGATCTCGCGGACGACAACGCGCCGATCATGGAGGATATCCAGTCCTCGCTTTCGGAGCACAACGACGACTTCATCACCGTCACCACGTCGAACCCCGTCGACCTGTTGAACCGCCACCTCTACGAGTCCGGCGACCGTCCGCACGAGCACGTCGTCGGCTTCGGCGGCCGGCTCGACTCCGCGCGGTTCCGGTACGTCCTCTCGGAGCGCTTCGACGTGCCCGTCGGCAACGTCGAGGCGACGATCCTCGGCGAGCACGGCGACGCGCAAGTCCCGGTGTTCTCGAAGGTCCGGGTCGACGGCCGGGACCTCACGTTCTCCGAGGACGACAAAGAGGAGATCCTCGCCGACCTCCAGGAGAGCGCGATGAACGTTATCGAGCGCAAGGGTGCGACCGAGTGGGGACCGGCCCGCGGCGTCGCCCACGTCGTCGACGCCATCCTCAACGACACCGGCGAGGTGCTGCCGTGTTCGGTCGTCCTCGACGGCGAGTACGGCCACGACGGCGTCGGCCTCGGCGTCCCGGCCAAACTGGGCTCTGACGGCGTCGAGGAAGTCGTCGAGTGGGACCTCGACGAGTTCGAAGCCGAGCAGTTCGAGGAGGCCGTCGACAAACTCTCCGAGCAGTACGACACGATTAGCTGAGCGCCGCGGCCACCGCCCACCGAGTGAGTACTTACAGCCACCAGTATCAGTATGAACAGGCGGGGCGCGGTCGATCCCTCCGGGCCGAGGGCTTTCCCTCTTCTCGACTACTTCGAACAGGCGCTGACGTTTTTATTGGATGACGAAGCAAACAGGGGTAACTCATGTGGTGGACGCGTTTCGGGGGGCCGCTCGTGGCCACGTTCGCAGTCGTCGTGGTGCTCGCGCTCGGCGTCGCCAGCGGCGGCGTCGGAGCTATCGATCAGGCGGCACCCGATACACCCGGCGGCACAGTAGCCCCGGTCGAACCGGCCGCCGGTGAGCCACCGCTCGCGGACGCCGGCCTCGACCAGACCGTTCCCCCGGAGACGACGGTCTACCTCGACGGCGGCGGCTCGCGCTCCCCCGATGGCGAGCTGGTGGACTACGAGTGGGAGATCGAACGGCCGGACGGCACGACGACGACGCCGATCTGCCTGACCGGCGAGTGCGTCCGCGCCACTTTCCTCCCGACGGAGACGGGCGTCTACGCCGTCACGCTGACTGTCACCGACGACGATGGCGAGACCGCGGAAGACACGCTGTACGTCACGGTCACCGACAACGCGCCGCCGTCGGCGACGCTGACCGGTCCCGACACCCTCGAGGTCGACGAAAGCGGCACCTTCACACTCCAGGGCTCGGCCGGCGACGCGCCGCTGTCCTCGCTGCGCTGGCTCGTCGACGGCGACGTCCACGACAGCACCTTCGTCGACGGCGGCACGGAGTGGCAGACGACGCTCTCGTTCGACGCGCCGGGCACCTACACCGTCGGCGGCCGCCTCACAGACGTCGTCGGGCTCACCGCCGAGGACTACCACACGGTGACCGTCGAGAGCAACGACGACGGCGGGGACGACGAGGGGCCGTTCTTCGACGTCGCCGTCACCGCCACGAACAGCCCGGTGCGTCCCGGGGAGACGGTCACCGTCGAGGCAATGGTCAAGAACATCGGCGACGCCGCGGACACCCAGGAGGTCACCCTCGGCGCCGAATTCGCCGACGACAACGTCACCCGGACCGTCGGCTCGCTCGCTCCCGGGGAGAGCCAGGAGGTAACGGCCAGCTTCGACGCCGACGGCGTCGACCCCGGGCGGTACAACGTCACCGTCGCCAGCGAGGACGATACCGACAGGACCCAAATCAGAGTCGGCACGGCAGCCACCATCGAAGTGACGGAGATAGTCCCGGACCACCCCGACGATCCGGAGCAGCCCTACCGGTTCCGCGTCGAGGTGAAAAACACGGGTACCGTCGCAGCCGAGACGATCGTTTGGCTGACCATCCCCGGGGAGGACGAGCGGATCGGCGGCCTGGGAACGGACGAGATCGAGCCCGGGGAGACCGTGGCAGTGCCGACGCCGGTCACGTGGCACCACGGCCCGCACGGGTGGCACGCACTCGACGGGGAAGACGTCGAGATCCGCGCGACGACCACCACCTGGAACGGCGACTACCGGAAAGACGTCGCCATACGGCAACTCCCGACATACGAGCTAGGCATGCCCCCATCAGATGTGACGCTAACCCCGAGCGATGAAAATAAAGCGGTAGCGCAGGTCGCAGTCCTCGATGCTGAGATCACAAATACCGGGGACTTGCCCGGCGATGCGACCGCGCGCTTCAATCTCCTCAAGTCAGAAAACGGCGAGTCAACCGGTGAGAAAGATCAAACTTCCGTCTCAATCGGCCCCGGCGAGACTTACGTGATCGACCAGTACCCAGGGGGGATGAACGAACTCTTCTACAACCCTCAACAGGAGTGGGAGGACACCATCAAAGTCGAAGTTGAAGTCGAAGACGACAGAAAAGTCCACGATAGCGCGACGGCCCGCAAGAGTTGGAACCGGGTGCTACCGGACGACCCCGGCGGACCCTGTGAGACTGGCGAGGCCCAAATGGACGTTGTGACTAGCCCTACGGCAACAATTGTAGGAAATCGTGTTAGCTACGATGTGTATCTAGCGGAGTGTGAAGATGGAGAACCCGTGAAGAGGGAACTCAGCCCGTCTGAATACTCAGTCGAATACGACCCAGGGTCAATTGGCCCGGCAGAGTATCTGACGCTATACCGGGGGAGTGAAAAAGCAGTGGGCGAGATCCCCAGGCAAACCTCTAAAGACGAAATCAGATTTGCGTGGCGCGTTGAACACCACGGTTCTGAGGCGTGGGGAGTTGGCGCGGCGATCTGGGTGGAGAGATAGGTCGAAGAAAAAATAACCGATTCTAATCTTCTCTCGGCGATTCAATCACAATCGGTTCTTCATTGTGATCGAAGAACCACATCTCAGCGGGGAAATCTCGCAGTTCACCGTCAGCTCCTACATCACGGAAATGCTCCGATTCCCATTTGATAACGAACCCAGTGTTGGGATCAATATAGACGGTTGCTTCTGGATAATCAGTCAACCCTGAGATGGAATACTCATGAGCAACTGTCCCATTGACCACAGTCTCTCCCTTGAACTGCCGAGTCAGGTGGAGGAACTCCTCAATGGGGTCCTGGACGATGTGGTGCGGTACAGTATTTGGCTTCTGGTAGGTAGTGGGAGGGTCCTCGTACCAGACCGGCGCGGGTGTATTCGTGGAGTTCATGAACGTCTTATTTTCGAGGTAGACCATCTGTCTGATTATGGGATCAATCGGCTCACCGCGCTCTTGTCTTTCAACGACGTATGCTTCACTCTGATTGTACCGTCCATATCCCACGAAGCGATTGTCAATAGGTTGATCTTTGAAGTATTCCCACCGGTACGTCTGGGCCCCACGAATCTCGTAGCCGTACATCAGATCAGCGGACTGCTGGATCGACTCGGCAGTGAAGGTGTACTCGGTCGTCGGGAAGTTGCGGATGCCGCCGATCCGCTTGCCGGTGTCGGGGTGGGTCGCCACGGCGCTCCGGATTTCCAGCTCGTAGGTCGTCCCAGGATCGAGGTCGGTAAACCGGAACGTCCCGTTGGGAGCGAGGTCTTCCGACGCCAGTGGGTCGTCCTCGCCCTGCTTGTAGAGGTGGACGGCACCACCTTCTGCCGTGATCCCGTCGGTCATCACTGACGCCTCACCGGCGACTGCGGGTTCCTCGACTGGTTCGACAGTCACGGTCGTCGCGGCGGTGTCGTTCGCAGACGCGATTTCCACGGTGTGATCGTCATAGGGGGTGGCGATCTGCCACGTTAGATCCGTCGTCGCCGACTCGCCGCGCTCGAGCGTCACGTTCGTCGAGTCCACGACCTCACCGGCGGCGGTCAGGTTCACCGTCTGCGTCGCCTCGACCGTCCCCGCGTTCGTCACTTCGGCGGTCACCGCGAGCGGGTCGCGATCCTCGACGGGGTCGTTCGTCTCCGCGATGCTGACCTCGAATTCCGGAACGGCTTCCAGCACCCCGACAGTCGCCGTCGCCGTGTCGTTCGCGGACGTGACGGTCAGCTCCTGCGTGCCGGGATCGGTCGCCGACCAGTTCAACTCGATCGTCGTCGACGCGTTCGAATCCAGCGCGACCGACTCGGTGGCGTTGCCGAGGCTGATCGTCTGCGTGCCGCTGGCGTCACCGACGTTCGTCACCTCGACTGCGACGGTGACCGTGTCACCTGCAACCGTCGAATCGGTGACGTCCAGAATCGAGAGGGCAAACGACGGGTCGGCCGAACCGTCGGGTTCCGACGGCTGGCCGTTCCCCGGATCGTCCTCCGTCAGCGTTGGCTCCGCCGTCGGCGTCGATCCGTCCCCCGTATCGCCCAGGTCCATACATCCCGCACCCGCGACCCCCACGGCCACGAGCGCGAGAACTACGACACCCCTGAGCACTGCCGCGCGTGCTCGCTGCATGCCCAGCGTTTGCTGCGCCCTCCTATGTAAACTCTGGCGTGACAGAAAATCGTGGCTCCACCGGAAGGGGAGGGGTTACTCCTCCCAGCGTTCCGGTACCTGGATCGTGTACTTGCCGTCCTCCTGAAGCGCGATGATGTACTCCTCGCGGTCGTAGAGGCTCATCAGGTTGAGTTCGTACTGGCCGGGTTCGAGGACGCGGATGGATTCGAACTGCTCGTTGAGTTCCTCCCGCAGCTCCGAGAGGTCGGGCCGATCCCGCCGTTCGGCGGCCGACCCCTCGTCACATGCCGAAGAACCGGGAGTCGTCGAGTCGGTTGAAGCGGCGGTGCTCCCAGGAGTCGACTGCCGTGGCTTCGGCGGGGTCGTCGGCGACTGCGACGCCGCCGGCAGATCGTCCGGCGAGACGACTTCGCTGCGCGCGCTCGCCTGCGCCTCGTTCTCGCGCTCGGCGATCCGCGCAGCGGGCGAGTCCGCCGTCGCGGAGTCGGCTGCCGGGGACTCGAGCGGCTCGGCCGCGTCGGCGTCCGCCGGCTCCGGCGGCGTCGAATCACCACCGACGAGATCCCGGACCGCCGTCGCCGCGTTGCCGACCGTTCGCGCGACAGTGCTGTCGACAGCCGGTTCCGGCGGCTCCGGCGGTTCCGGGGGGTCCGGCGGCTCCTCGCTGCCCGCCGGATCGTCGACGCCGTCGGGGTGGAACTGGAACTTGTTGCCGCCACAGTCCGGACAGCCCGAGAGCATCTCCTTGGAGCCGTCGTCGAACGTGCGGCCACAGTCCGTACACTGGTGGGGCATCCTTACTTGCGGGAGACGAGCGTCTGGATGAGCGTTTCGTCCTTGTGCAAGGTCTCGATCTGGTTCGCCGGACCGATGACCGTCAGCTTCTTCGTCGACTCCTTGCCCATCAGCCGATCGAGGAAACTCGCCTCCGCGGTCTCGGAGCGCGGATAGCTCTCGATCTCGATCCCGTCGAACTCGTCGGGGCTGATCTCGGTCATCGTCACCTCGATGAGCTTCGACTCCTCGTCGGGCGAGAGGCCCTCCTCGAGGATGACGATGTTCCCATCGCGAACACCGTCCAGGATCATCCGGATCTTCTCCATGCTCGCCATGCCGTCCATCCGCTCACCGCTGATGAGGTCGATCTGGACGCCGTCCGGTTGTTTCATTTCCGCCATCGTATCACCCGAAGTACTCCGCGATCTTGTCGTACACTTCGTCCATGTTGTCTCCTTCAAGCGCCGACAGCGGGATCGTCTCGTGTTGCGGGAACGCGTTTCTGATCCGCTGGATGCTCGCTTCTTCAAGATCGATCTTGTTCGCGAGGATCAACACCGGCAGGTCCTGACTCTCGATGATGCCGATCAGCATCGTGTTGACCTGCGTGAACGGATCCTCCGCCGCGTCGAGGACGTAGACGACGCCGTCGACGTCCTCCCGGAGCCAGTGCATGGCCTCGGCGACGCCCTCGGTCGCCTCACGCGACCGACGTACGGCGTCGTCTTTCTCCATGTCGTGTTCCAGGAACTCCGTGTAATCGACCTTCGTCGTCACGCCGGGCGTGTCGACGATGTCGATCCTGACGCTCTTGCCGTCCCGTTCGATCTCGACATTCTCCTTGCGGCGTGCACGTCGCGTCTCGTGGGGAACGTGACTTTCCGGCCCGACTGCGTCGCCGTGTTCGGTCCAGTCCCTCGCGATCCGGTTCGCGAGGGTCGTGTTGTGAACGACGAGCCCATCTGCCGTCGCGAACGTGTGGTGCTCCGGCACCGTGAGGTCGTAAATGTACCCCTCGTGATCGACCGGCTCGGTCTCGACGACCGTGTCCCACGTGACGTCACCAGTCGCGACGTTGTGACGGTGATACGTCGCATCGTAGGTCACCGTTCCTCCGTCGCTGACGAGGTCGGGCGAGAGCTCCGACGACCAGGCTCCGTCCGCCGGAGTGTACGACGAGAGCAGCGCGACGCGAGTTCCCTCCTCGAGGTCGTCCGCACGGACGGTCCCGACACCGTTCGCCGTCGCCGCGATGAACGGATGCTCCGGGCTGACGGTCACCTCCCGACCGAGTCGCGTCCGCACCCGGTAGAGCTGTCCGTCGTACCGTTGTCTGAATACGTGTGAAACCGGCGTGGCCTCGACGGAGAGGTCCGACCGGAGCGCCGGTACCTCGATGTCGGCCGGACACTCAAGCCACGTTTCGTGGGGATCATCGCTGACGTCCGGCGGATCGCTCGCCGCAACTTCCTCGTACACGTCCTCAATACGTCTGTGCGTGCCGTCTGCGAGCAGCACTTTCTCGTCGGGACCGAGACACTTCCCGGCGTTCGGCGGTCCGTAGATGCCGATCCGCTTGGGGTCCTCCTCGGAGAACAACGTCGATGCTGCGCGTGATATGCTGGATTTGAGCTCTGTGAGCAGTCCCATCCGTATCCTCCCGGCCCCAGGTAGGGGCTTGCTCCAACAAGCCAACGCGACGTACTTAAGTATACGTCAGACAGTAATATTCGATCTGATATGATCGGGGTGCGAACCGTCACGGGTGACCCCTTCAGAACAACTTCGACGATCCTCCCCCCCCAACCCCTTCGTTTCAGGTGGAGAGCGAAAGAAGCGGAGCGGCAGCGACGAGCTGTCCGCCCCACCCAGAGAAGAGTGTCGATTTCACTAGATGAAAAATATGCAAGAGGGAAGACCTAGTTGCCGTCTCTTCTAGATTTACTCGCTAGTAGACTAGTTAAAATAAAGATAGAGTGTAACTGTATTCTATTTTCATCTAGTACGGTTTTGGTTTTACAGCATTCGTATTAAATCTTTCCCAGCTAGACGCAGTATTTTCTCCGGCTGGATCCCCCCACCCCTCCTGATCGGCGTTCCACCTGAAACGAAGGGGTTGGGGGGTCACTCGGTCATATCCTTCTGGAGCTGGAACAAGCGACCTTCGAAACGGGAACTATATCAGTACGCCTCCTCTGGCTCCCCGTCCACTCTTAACCTTCCTCTTCCCGTTCGCGGTTCGGGGCTATTTCATTTCACGGACAGAGACCTCGTTCGCCACGCCGTCGGTCGCTTCCCCTTCTCTTGACCGTTCCTCTCTTCATTTCCCCATCGGAGAAGTCACTGCGCGTGGGAACGGTGAAACAGCCAAATCAGTGAACACAGTTCAGAAATAGATATCAAGTATCGGAACTGTTGTGGTTCCTTCTTCGACAACCGAAATCTTTATTATATTCTCTACCGCCGTTTCTTCTGGTTCAACTGGACCCGTCTGTCTACGTCAGAGGCCGGAATCATCTCTCTCATCCACTCTATGGCGGGTTTTGGCGCGCAGTCGGCGATTTCCACACGAAACAAGGGGGCACGATCGAACATGGCAGACACGAACGAACCGCCGGACGAGACGGCCGAGCAGGGTAGCGACGTCGATACCGAACAGACATCGTTCGACGCATCGATGGGGTCGGATTCCGGTGATGCGGACGGGGAGGGGGCTGACGCCGACGTATCGCCCTCGGAGAGTAGCACACCCACCGACTCATCTGGAGGCGAAGAGGCGGAACCCGGACTCGCCGACACGCACAATCGTGGGTCAGATCAGGATCGGACGCTCAGGGGCGAGACAGACTCCGCAGCATTCGACGGTGAGCTGGGCGACGAGGCCAACGAGAGTACGGTCACAGACAGTCAGTTCCCCGATCCGGGCGAGGCGTCTCGCGGGGGGAACGATCGATCGCAGATCGAGGACATGCTCCTGGACGGCGAGGGCGAGGACGAGGAGGGCGCATCGCCCGGGCTGTTCGACGACTTGCTCAGCGGGAAACCGATCTTCGAGAACAAGGAGGTGTTGCGTCCCTCCTACACGCCGCGGAAACTCCCCCATCGCGAGGAACAGATCAACAACATGGCGACGATTCTGGTGTCGGCGCTCCGCGGGGATACGCCGTCGAACATCCTCATCTACGGGAAGACCGGCACGGGCAAGACTGCGAGCGCGAAGTTCGTCAGTGACGAACTCGAGAGCACCTCCCAGAAGTACGAAGTACCCTGTGAGGTGGAGTACATCAACTGCGAGGTGACCGACACCCAGTATCGGGTGCTCGCCCAGCTCGCCAACAAGTTCATCGACAAGAACAGGACGGCCATCGACGACGACCTGACGGAACTCACCTCTCTCCGGGACCGCGCACGCGAACAACCATCGCTGCTCGCCGAGACGAGCTTCGAGGGGCTCGACGCAGTGGACGACCGGATCGAGGCGCTGGAAGCCGAGCGAGATTCCTTCGACGAAGTCCCGATGACTGGCTGGCCGACGGACCGCGTGTACAACTCCTTTTTCGACGCCGTCGACTACCGGGAACGGGTCGTGGTGATCATGCTCGACGAGATCGACAAACTGGTCGAGAAGTCGGGCGACGACACGCTGTACAACCTCTCGCGGATGAACTCGGAGCTCCAGCGCTCGCGGGTCTCGATCATCGGCATCTCGAACGACCTGAAGTTCACCGACTTCCTGGATCCCCGCGTCAAGTCCAGCCTCGGGGAGGAGGAGATCGTCTTCCCGCCGTACAACGCCAACCAGTTGCGTGACATCCTCGAACACCGCGCCGAGGTCGCGTTCAAGGACGGCGCGCTGACCGACGATGTGATCCCGCTGTGTGCGGCGTTCGCCGCCCAGGAGCACGGCGACGCCCGCCGGGCGCTGGACCTGCTGCGGACCGCCGGCGAACTCGCCGAGCGGGACCGCACCGAGACCGTCGACGAGGACCACGTCCGCAACGCCCAGGAGAAGATCGAGCTGGACCGCGTCATCGAGGTGGTCCGGACCCTCCCCACCCAGTCGAAGCTCGTCCTCTATGCGACCATCCTCCTCGAGAAACACGACGTCCACACCATCAACACCGGCGAGGTGTTCAACGTCTACAAGCGGCTCTGCCAGGAGATCGACGCCGACG
>PXSQ01000099.1 GCA_003022725.1 Halobacteriales archaeon SW_7_65_23
GCCGTTCACCCGTGCGAATACAGCCAGGAGAGTGTCACGATGTGACACAGAGTTACGTCCGACAGTATCACCAGTCTCTGCTATCTGCGGAGACAGACCCTCTCCGCCTGGATTCTCAATTCGAGTTTTCACGTACTTACAGCCACCAGTATGAGCAGGACGAGCCTCGTGTGACGATCACCTCACCTGAAGACAACGCCACGTACGCCCACGCAGACATCGTTCGGATCGACCTTGAGTTCGAGGGGGCAGAGACGGCCGTACTCACGCTGGAAAACGTCACAAACGCGGGACCGGATCCCGTCACTTTCCACGTCACCGTCGAAGACGCGAACGGGAGCGGGACGGCGACGGTGTACTTCAACCCGTATCAGGCGTTCGACGGGCCAGTGACCGACTGCGATCCTGACGTGGAGTTCGAGGAGTGTGATGACGTCGTCGTCCCGGACAATCACCGCAATCACGGCTTTTTCACTCACCCTGAGGACGACGGGTCGGCACTGATCGAGGCGGATCGGCCCGCAGCGGTCCGGTACGCACCGGAGACGACCGAACGCGGCGGGGGATCGGCTGGCGAGTACGTTCTCCCCGCGAACGTGAGCTACGCACTGTCAGTGTCAGCAGGGGCTGAACTCGACCGTCAACGTCGCCAGTTTCCGGACGACGTCAGCGAACTCCGTCTGCGAGGGGCAGCCGAGTGTACAGTGACTGCCCTCGCGGCGCCGCGTCGTGGACAGAACGCGATCGATCCCGGGGAACTGGATGCCTTCGCCGACGTTCAGGCGCTCTTAGAGCAGGAGGTCGTAACCGACTTCGGAACCGATCCGATAGTTTCGAGCGACGAGTACGTCGTTCTGGATTTCCGCGCCCGCGGGATCGATGGCGTGTTCCACGAGATTGCGAGACGGAACGGACCTGCTTACGAAGCGTCGTTCCTCGACGGGCGGGCGGTGATTACGGACGCATTCGTGGACGCGGTAGCCAGTCAGGAGCGCGGGATGCGCACGGTTACCATGCCCATCAGTGTCGGATATCCACACAGCACTGACCTCGACCCCGCCGAAACCATCGAGCGGGTAGTTTCACACATCGACGGGAGCGGTCACCGTAATCGGTTCGTCATCTTCCTCCGGATCGACGGGACGACAGTGGCGGGTAGCGAGGAGCGCCTGTATTAGGAGCGGCCGGTCCCGCTGTCCTGTGGTACTGAAAAGGTGCAGTGGACGTTCTACGATCCGAACGAATCGTCGATCAGCGCCGGGTTCACGAGCCCTGCGTCGGCCCAGGAGGTGGGCGAGGACGTCACGTTCAACGGCCTCCGGAGTGACGGCATCATCGAGAGCTACGAGTGGACGTTCGGCGACGGAGCAAGCGCTGAGAACAAGAGCGTCGAACACGCCTACGACGAGCCGGGCATGTACACGGTCGAGCTCACCGTCTCCGGGCCGGCGGGGAACGCTACTGCGAGCGAGACGGTGATCGTCATCGAGGACGCCGACGAACCGCTGCCAGCCGCCAATGTGTCGGTCGATGAGCCCCAGGCGGGGCCGGAGGTCGGCACGGAACTGGCGTTCGAGGCAGCCACCGACGCGCCGGCCGAACTGATCGAGGGGTACCGGTGGGAGTTCGACGACGGCACGACGGCTGTCGGCCCGACGGCAAGTCACTCGTACGACGAACCGGGCGAGTACGTCGTGAACGTGACCGTCATCGGGGTCGCCGGCGAGAACACGACCCGGCGGACTGTCGTCGTCGAGGAGGCCTCCGCGCCCTCGGTCTCCATCGAGGGCGAGGCCGAGGACGGTCAGATCACGCTCCGGGCGAACTCGTCGGGTGGTGCGATCGACCGCTACGGCTGGGACCTGGGCGATGGCACCAGCCTGAACGGCGACACCGTCACCCACACGTACGACGAACCGGGGGAGTACAGCGTCGAGTTGCTGGTCACCGGCCCCGGCGGCACCGACACCGCAACGGTCACGGTGCGTGCCGAGGAAGGAGCCGAGGGATACCGACGACGGCCTCGGACACGGGTTCGGGATCGTCGCCGCGATTGCGGCCCTCGCGGGGGCCGCGACGCTGTTCCTCCGGCGGCGCTAGCCCGCCCGACAGCGCGTCTCCGGGCGGCCGCGTCGGCGGAAACCGGGACATTCTCATGTGGCGGCCCGGACCTACGAGTATGCACCAGGTCATCGAAACGGCCCCGTTCGAGGAGATAGCGACGACCGAGGCGGAAGCAATCGCGCTGTACCGTGACCTGGTACGGGCCCGGGCGTTCGACGAGCGGGCGCTCTCGCTCCAGCGGCAGGGCTGGATGAGCAGCTACCCGCAGTTCAAGGGCCAGGAGGCCTCGCAGGTCGGCGCGGCCCACGCGCTCGAGGAGGACGACTGGCTGTTCCCCACCTACCGCTCGAACGGCATGCAGATCGCCCGCGGCGTCCCGATGAGCGACATCCTCCTGTTCCGCCGCGGCCACAACGAGTTCGACTCCGATCACGACCTGCCGATCTTCCCCCAGGCGATCCCGATCGCGACGCAGATCCCCCACGCCGCCGGCGCCGGCATGGCCGCGGACTACATGGACGACGAGCACGCCGTTCTCTGTTACTTCGGCGACGGCGCCACCTCCGAGGGGGACTTCCACGAGGGGCTGAACTTCGCCGGCGTGTTCGAGGCGCCGGTAGTGTTCTTCTGTGAGAACAACGGCTGGGCGATCTCGCTGCCGCGACACGAGCAGACCGCGAGCGCGACCATCGCCCAGAAGGCCGACGCCTACGGCTTCGACGGCGTCCAGGTCGACGGCAACGACCCCATCGCCGTCAAACAGGCCGTCGGGAAGGGGATCGAGAAAGTCCGTGAGGGCGAACCGGTGCTGATCGAGAGCCTCACCTACCGCCAGGGCGCCCATTCGACGAGCGACGATCCCTCCGTGTACGAACACACGCAGGAGGACCTTCCGGATTGGCGGACGGCCGACCCCGTCGAACGTTTCGAGGCGTACCTTCGGGAGGGTGGAGTGCTGGACGACGAGCGCGTCGAGACGATCCAGGCGGAGGCCGAGGCGGAACTCGACGAGGCGGTCGAGATTGCCGAGGAGACGCCCCGCCCCGACCCCGAGGAGCTGTTCAACTCCGTGTTCGAGGAGTCGACGCCGCGCCTGCGGGAACAGGAAGAGTGGCTCGAACACTGGGTCGCCGAGCACGGCCATCCCGACGCCGGTTCCTGATATACAGCCAGACGTGATTAAGTTAAGCCATGCCGCCCCAAATCCCGTTGTTCAGGCCATGACACAGTCGATGGACTGTCCTGGCACTGTACGGAGTCACGTCTGGCTGTATATCGACGACCGACTTAAGCGATTGCACGGGCCAGCCCTGCTGACGTCGTGCCGCGAGGGCGCGAGCGCTTCCTCAAAATCTAAAGACCTAATACTCGCGGACCGGACGTATTCCTATGCTCGATTATTTCGATCTGGAGTCCGACCTCTCGGCTGAGGAACGGCTGATCCGCGACACGGCACGGGAGTTCGTCGAGGAGCGCGTCCGGCCGGACATCGCCGACCACTTCGAGGCCGGGACGTTCCCGACGGAGATCATCACGGAAATGGGCGAGCTGGACTTCTACGCCCCGAACCTGGAGGGGTACGGCCTGCCGGGCGTCAGCGAGACCGCCTACGGTCTGCTGATGCAGGAGCTTGAGGCCTGCGACTCGGGGCTGCGTTCGATGGCTAGCGTCCAGGGCGCGCTCGTGATGTACCCGATTCACGCCTACGGTTCAGAAGCCCAAACGGAGACGTGGCTGCCGGAGCTAGCGTCCGGCGAAGCAGTGGGCTGCTTCGGGCTGACCGAACCCGAACACGGCTCGAACCCGTCGGCGATGGAGACGCACGCCGAGGCTGCCGACGAAGGGTACGTCCTCAACGGCACGAAGACCTGGATCACGAACTCCCCGATTGCCGACGTCGCCGTCGTGTGGGCGAGAGATCGCTCCGACGCCGACGAGCCGGTGCGGGGGTTCCTCGTCGAGACGGACCGCGACGGAGTGACCACCAACAAGATCGATGAGAAACTCTCACTGCGGGCGTCGATCACAGGCGAGATCGACCTCAACGACGTTTGGGTGCCCGAGGAGAACGTGCTGCCGGGCGTCGAGGGAATGAAGGGGCCACTGTCCTGTCTCACCCAGGCCCGGTACGGCATCGCGTGGGGCGCCGTCGGCGCGGCGCGGGACTGCTTCGAAACTGCCCGCGAGTATGCGACCGACCGCGAGCAGTTCGGCGGCCCGATCGCCCGCTTCCAGCTCCAGCAGGAGAAGCTCGCGGAGATGGCCACCCAGATCACGCTGGCCCAGCTGCTGGCCACCCGCCTGGCCGACCTCAAGGAGCGCGGCGAGATGCGTCCCCAGCACGTTTCGATGGCAAAGCGCAACAACGTCCGGATGGCCCGCGACCAGTCTCGGATCGCGCGGGAGATGCTTGGCGGTAACGGCATCACGCTGGACTACTCGCCGATGCGGCATATGGCGAACATGGAGACTGTCTACACCTACGAGGGGACCCACGACATCCACACGCTCATCCTCGGCGAGGATCTGACCGGATTCCAGGCGTTCCAGTAGCACCGCTCGGACCGGCGCTCCGCCGACCGAGCCGGCCTCGAACCGCTCGTGAGTACGCCGATACTCCTCGTCGGGAGATCGTACGGGCCACCCTTGGGCGGACCGGTCGGTGAGTGCCATCATTGGCCCTTGACGCTCGACGCTCAAAACTGGTTGTTCAGTGGCAAATTCGGTCAGGAGTCGACCGTCACCCGGTCGCAGTCGCCGGAAAATTTAATACTGGGGGTTGGGACGTGGTATCCATGGACAATCGGAGCACTGGAGAGCCTCGCGACCGCACTGACAGACGGACGTTCCTGAAACTCACTGGGACCGGCGCGCTGACGGTCGGCCTCGCGGGCTGTATCGGGACCGAAGACGACGGCGGAAACGGGAATGGAAACGGCAACGGCAACGGAAATGGCAACGGAAACGGGAACGGGAACGGGAACGGGAACGGGAACGGCGACGGAAACGGCAATGGGAATGGAAACGGAAACGGGAATGGAAACGGCAACGGGAACGGAAACGGAAACGGCAACGGCGGGACGACGAACGGCGGGGAGTCGCCGGACAGCGTCCTGATCGGGCAGCCGGCGTCGCTGACCGGGCAGTGGGACTTCCTGCAGCCGGCGGTGTCGCAGTCGACGGACCTGGCGGCCCAGGAGATCAACGACGCCGGCGGGCCGCTCGGTGCCGACTTCGGGATCGAACGGCGCGATACCGCGGTCGAGCCACAGCAGGCCCGGGAGGTGGTCCGGCAGTTCATCAACAACGACGGGGTCGACGCGATCAGCGGGCTGTTCTCCAGCGAGATCGTCCCGCTGTGGGACTTCATCCAGGAACAGCAGCTGCCGATCATCACCCCCTGGCCCGGGACCACGTACCTCGACACCAGGGGCGGGGACAAGCGGACGGACGAGGTCGGCGACGACGAGTGGCTCTGGCGGACCGTCATCGGCGACACGGTCCACACGTCCGGCGCCGCGGAGGCGATGGTCGACGAGGCGGGCATCGAACGGATGGGCGTCCTCAGCGCGACGACCGCCGGCGAGGAGGGCTGGACGCGGCAGTTCGTCAACTGGTACGAGGAACTCGGCGGAACGGTCGTCGAGGTCGTCTCGGCACAGGAGGGGCAGTCCTCCTACCAGAGCCAGCTGAACCAGCTGTTCGACAACGACTTCGACGCGTGGGCGCTCTCGTTCGCCCTGGAGGACGCGACGACGATCATCCGCAACTGGGACGAGGGTGGCTACGGCGGGCAGCTCCTCATGGAGGACGGCCTCCGGAGCGCGGACCTCATCAACCAGGTCGGCGAGGTGGCGGAGGGTGCCTGGATCGCGGCCGGCAGCACGCAGGGGCCCAACTACGACCAGTTCGAGCCGACGTTCCAGGAGGCGGGCGACGCCGACCTCCACCCGTGGGGGGTCGCCGCCTACGACGCGACGAACGTGCTGGCGCTGGCGATCCACCACGCCGGCGAGACCTCGCCCGAGGCGATCCAGCGGAGCATCGGCGACGTCGCTCGCGAGGGCGGCACGACCGTCATCACGTTCGCCGAGGGGAAGGAGGCGCTGGACAACGGCGACGAGATCAACTACGAGGGCGCGGTCACCAACTGTGACTTCACGGAACACGGCAACGTCTGGGGCAACGTCGCTGTCGACCGCGTGACGCCCGACGGGTTCGAAAACGAGTTCACCATCGAGGCTGACCGGCTGCAGGAATCCATCGACGACTACTGACGCCCCGGGACGGACACCGTCGACCCCCAATCCATGGAAATTCCACTCGCCCAGGAGGTGATATTCGGTCTCGTCATCGGCTCGTACATCGCGCTCGGCGCGATCGGCTTCACGCTCGTGTACGGCCTCGTCAACATGATCAACTTCGCCCACGGCGAGTTCATCACGATCGGGGCGTTCGTCGGCTATTTCGCGGTCGCAGAGATCGGACTCCCGCTGCCGGTGGCTGTTCTCGTTGCGCTCGGCGGGACCGCGGTCGTCGGCTGGGGGATCGCCAGAATCACGTTCGAACCGATGAACGACGCCGGGGCGGTGCCGCTGTTGCTGATGTCGATCGGGCTGGGCCTCGTGCTCCGGAACGGGATCCGCGCTATCGCGGGCCCGGACCGCCGGAACATTCGGACGGATGTCGCGACCTACCGCTTCGACGACCTGGGCTTTTTCGTGACGAGCCAGCAGCTGCTCATCATCGGGCTGACGCTCGTCTCGGTGCTCGTGTTGCACCTGTTTCTCAGCCGGACGATGCTCGGCATCGCGATGCGGGCGACCGCCGACAACGAAGATCTGGCGCTGGTGTCGGGAATCGACACCCGGCGGGTACGCAACGCCGTCTGGCTGGCGGCATCGGGGTTGGCCGGCGTTGCGGGCGTCATGCTCGGTACCGCCCAGGCCGCCAGCCCGACGGTCGGGTTCGGACAGCTGCTGTTGATCATCACGGCCGCTATCCTCGGCGGTGCCGGCAGCCCGTACGGCGCGGTTGCTGGTTCGTACATCCTTGGCGTCGCTGTCACGGTTTCGGTGCCGTTCCTCCAGCGCCTGGAGGAGACCCTCGCGCTCAACCTGGAACTTACCGCACTGAACTCGACGATGGCCTTTGTCATTCTGATCGTCGTGCTGCTGGTCCGGCCCGGCGGGCTCGTCAGCGCGGAGGTGCGGACCTCGTGAGCGACGGAGCGAGCCGGTTCGAGGAGTTCCCGGTCGACGCCGTCCACGTCGGGCTCACGCTGTTCGTCCTCGCCGTCCTGTTCCTGTACAGCCCGCTGTTCGTGCAGCCGCCCGGCGGTACCTTCACCGTCCTCGAAGTCGTCGTCCTCTTCCTGTTGTACGCGATGATTCTCGTGGGGCTCAACCTCCAGTTCGGCCACGCGGGACTGGTCAACTTCGGACCGGTCGCCTTCTTTGCCGTGGGCGGGTACACCGCGGCGATGCTGACTGCGAACGAGCCGTTTCGGGCCGTCGGGCTCGGATACCCCTGGCCTGTCGGCCTCCTCGCGGCGATCCTGGTCGCGGCAGCCCTGGGGGTTCTGCTGGGCATCTCGACGCTCAGGCTGCGGGACGACTTTTTGGCGATCGTCACCCTGGCGGTGGCCGAAATCATCCACGGCCTGCTCGAAACCCAGAGCGACATCACGGGCGGCTCGCTCGGACTCAACAACGTTCCGCGCCCCATCGCGGGAACGACCACCGCAGGCGACGGCGCCGTGCTCGTGTCGACGATCATCGTCTTCGGCGCGCTCGCGCTCCTGTTTTACGGCGTGTTCCGCCGGCTGTCGGCCTCACCGTACGGCCGGGTGCTCAGAGCGATCAGGGCCGACGAGCAGGTGACCGAAACCCTCGGCAAGCGGGTGTTCCGGTACAAGCTGGCCGTGTTCGTCTACGGCGCCGCCGTGGCGGGGCTGGCCGGCGCGCTCCTGGTCTTCTACAACGGTGCCGCTGCGCCGGGCTTTTTCACGATCAACGTCACCGTGATCGTCTGGATCGGGATGTTGATCGGCGGTGCAGGCAGCGACCGCGGTGTCCTCGGCGGACTGGCGATCATCATGAGCTTCCAGCTGTTCACCCGGTTTCTCAACGACCAGATCCCCTTTGTCACACAGGACCAGTTTGCTTCCATCCGCCTGGTGTTGATCGGCCTGCTGCTGATGGTGATCGTGAAGTATCGACCCGAGGGGATCTGGGGCGATGCCGACGAACTGGGGGTGGAGTCGTGACGCTGCTCGCCGTGGATGGGCTCAGGCGCTCGTTCGGTAGCCTCGTCGCGGTCGACGGGGTCAGCTTCGAGATCGAGGCCGGCGAAATCGTCGGCATGATCGGGCCGAACGGCGCGGGCAAGACGACGACGTTCAACTGCATCTTGAGCGTCATCGACAGCGACGCCGGGACGGTCAGCTTCGACGGCGCTGACGTGACCGGCGGGCCGCCGCATGCGCTCGCCCGCCGCGGCCTGGTACGAACCTTCCAGCAGACCCGCGAACTGGAGACGCTGACCGTCGCGGACAACATGCTGCTGGCGGCGCCAGAGCACCCGGGCGAGCGCGCCTGGCACGCCGTCGGCCGCACGTCAACGAGCGCCCAGCGCGAGGCCGCGGCGCGCGAACGCGCGATGGAACTCCTGGAGGTGTTCGACATCGCGGGAATGGTCGAGGAGTACGCCGGCAACCTCTCGGGCGGCCAGCGGAAGCTGCTGGAGCTGGCGCGCTCGCTGATGCTGGACCCGAAGCTGCTGCTGCTCGACGAGCCGTTCGCGGGCGTCAACCCGTCGCTGACCAACGAGATCGTCGGCCACATCGAGGCGCTCAACGACGACGGGATGACGCTGCTGATCATCGAACACGAACTGGAGACGCTGACCGACCTGGTCGACCGGCTGATCGTGCTCGCCGACGGACAGGTGCTCGCGACCGGCCCGCCGGCCGCGATCATGGAAAACGAGGAGGTAATCGATGCGTATCTCGGCGGGTGATCGGCTTCCGGGGGGCGGGCTGGCTCCGGGGAACGGAGGGGAGGACCGATGAGTCTGCTGGAGGTCCGGGACCTGGAGGCGGGCTACGGCGACCTGCAGGTGCTGTTCGGCGTGGACCTGGAAGTCGCAGAGGGCGAATACGTCGCCATCGTCGGCCCGAACGGCGCCGGGAAGTCGACCGCGATGAAAGCTGTGGTGGGGCTGGCAGCGCACATGGGTGGGGAAATCACGTTCGACGGGGAGGATATCGCTGGACTGCCGCCGCAGAATATCATCGAGCGTGGCGTCGGGTACGTCCCCCAGAGCGACAACGTGTTCCCGACGCTGACCGTCGAGGAGAACCTCACCATCGGCGCGTACCTGCTGGGCGACCTGCCCGACGAGCGCCGCGAGGTCGTCCTGGAGCAGTTCCCGATCCTGGGCGAGCGCCCGGACCAGCGGGCCGGAAACCTCTCGGGCGGGCAACAGCAGATGCTGGCGATGGCGCGGGCGCTGATCCCCGACCCCCCGCTGCTGTTGCTCGACGAACCCTCGGCGGGGCTCGCGCCGGACCTCGTCGAGGAGATGTTCGACCACATCGACAGGATCAACGAGCGCGGCGTCACGGTACTGATCGTGGAGCAGAATGCCAAGACGGCACTCCGGCAGTGTGATCGTGGCTACGTGCTTGCGCAGGGCGAAAATCGATACGCGGACGACGGCGACGCGCTGCTGTCCGATCCCGAGGTCCGCCAGCAGTTTCTCGGGGGGTGACCGACTCCCTATCGCGGCGCGTGTTCCGTGCGGCTAAGTAGATCCGCGAGTAATGATCGAGCAGACTGATGGCCTGGGAACCGAACGACCGGAAGATCGCGGCGTTCACGATGCTCGGGCACGGCCTCGTCCACTGGTTCGAGATGTCGATCCCGATCTTTCTGGTGGTCTGGCTGGACGCATTCCCCCAGTCGGTCGCGCTGGTGGGCCTGATCGTCGCGCTCGGCTACGCCCCCTTCGGGATCGGCGCGCTCCCAGCGGGCGTGCTGGCGGACCGGTACGGTCCCAAGCGGCTCGTGCTTTTGTGTTTCACCGGGATGACACTCTCCTTTCTGCTCCTCCCGTTTGCCACCTCGATTTACGCCGTGGGCGCGGCGCTGGTCGTCTGGGGTGTCGCCGCGAGCATCTACCACCCCGCCGGCATGTCGCTGATCAGCACCGGCGCCAGCGAGCGCGGGACGGTGTTCGCCTGGCACGGCATCGCGGGCAACCTCGGCATCGCGTTGGGGCCATTTACCGCCGCAACCCTGTTGATCTTCTTCGACTGGCAGGTCGCCGCAGCACTGGTCGCCCTGCCCGGAATTATTGCGATCCTCTACGGCGTGCGGGCGGAGTTCGACACGACTGCCGCCGTCGAGGAGGACGTCGACGCCGGCGCGGGCACGGCGCTGACGCCGACGACCTTCCTCTCGAACAGCAAACACCTCTTTGCGAGCGCGTTCCTCGTCGTGTTCGTACTGGTCGTGTTCGAGGGGCTGTTCTACCGGGGCGCCCTGACATACCTGCCGGAGATCCTCCAGGACCTCGACGCGATGGCCGCGATCACACTGGACGCGGGGCTGGCGGGGATCGAGCCCTCCGATTACGTGTTCGTCGGCCTGCTCGTGGTCGGTATGGCCGGCCAGTACGCCGGCGGGAAGCTCAGCGACCGGATTGCCGTCGAGCGCGGCCTGCTGGTCGCGTTCGGCATCCTGGCGCTGCTCGCGCTGCTGTTCGTCCCGGCGACGGAACTCGGGCTGGTGGGTGTCCTCGCGGTCTGTGCGCTGCTCGGCTTTTTCCTGTTCGCGATCCAGCCGTTCTACCAGGTGGCGGTGGCGGTGTACACGCCGGCGGACACCCGCGGGCTCTCCTACGGGTTCACGTACCTCGGCGAGTTCGGGTTCGGCGCCGCGAGCATCGCGATCGGCGGGTTCGTCCTCGACGAGTTCACGCTCGGGGCGTTTTTCGCGACGCTCGCCGGCTTCGCGCTCGTCGGGGGATCGCTGGCGCTTTTGTTGCTGGTCGGCCACGACCGGTTCGCGCTGCTCGAACGGGGCGATCCGGAAGCGGCTGACTGATACTGGTGGCTGTAATTCTTTTACTCATACTGTCGGACGTAACTCTGTGTCACATCGTGACACTCTCCTGGCTGTATTCGCACGGGTGAACGGCTGAA
>PXSQ01000100.1:0-7349 GCA_003022725.1 Halobacteriales archaeon SW_7_65_23
CCGCCGATTCACCGGAGTTCGGCTGCAGCGCGAGCGCCTACGACGCCGCCGCCGTCGCGGAACCCGGCTACACCGTCGTCTCGACGCTCGGATACATCCTCGTGCTGGTGTTCATGCTGGTCGGGGTGTACCTGCTACTCCAGCTGTTCGACCTCTCGCCGTACCGTAACTTCTTCTTCGCGCTGGTCCCGTTCATGCTGTTCGGCGGCGCGCTCCGGACGGTCGAAGACGCGTTCGTCGCCGCCCAGCGCGCCGGCGAGACGCCCGCCGTCGAGTTCCCCGCAAGCGCCGTCCTCATCAGCCCGTTCATCTACTTCACCGTCTTCGCCATCGCCCTGGCGGCGTTCCTCGCGAGCAAGTGGCTCTCACTGCAGGACCTCACGGAGACCTATTACTACCCGCTCGCAGCCATCGGTTCGACCGTGCTCTCGGGGACGTTCGGCTATCTGCTGTCTCTCGCTGTGACGACTGAGTACGTCACGCTGCACGCGAGCATCCTCGTCATCGTGATCGGAGTCGCCACCGTCACGGCCGCCCTGACCTACGCGGCGATGGACCGCTACTGGCCGATCGTCACCGCCGGAACGGGGCTGATGAGCCTGGTCGTCATCTGGGGCCACGCCATCGACGGTGCGGCGAACGTCCTCGCCAACGACTGGACGCACGTCTGGAATCTCGGCAACTACAGCGCCAAACACCCGTTCAACCGCTTTCTGATCGACACGACGAACTCGCTGCAGGGCGGGACAGAAATCGCCGGCGTGTACGTCGGCGACGGCTGGCCGTTCTTCTTCGTGAAGATCGTCGTCCCCGTGCTGATCCTCTCGGTGTTCGACGAGCAGTTCATGGAGGAGAGCCCGCGCTTCGCGGTGATGTTACTGGGCGCCATCGTCGCCGTCGGACTCGGTCCCGGAACCCGGGATATGGTCAGGATTGCTTTCGGGATCTGACCGTCCCGTGGTCGGGTCCGACGTGGCCGAGCGCCGATTCAGGATAGTGTCTCGTCCCGCAGTGCTGACACTCCGCGACCGCGACGGTACCGCCGTCGAGCGCAAGCTGTGACCGGACGAGATCGTGACCGCAGTCTGTGCAGGGAAGATCGTACTCCGATACCATGGTTTGCCTGGGCGGTCGTCCGGAGAACGGCACACCCGTGTGAACTGTCACCACCCCGAATCATAAATCCGTATGAAAGTTCCCGGTCAGGTCCGGCGCGCGTCAGGTCTGGCACCTGTCATACGGTCCTGCGTGATTATTTTCGGCACTACATCGCACTAACGGCGGTTTCACGCCTCGAAACTAGAATCTGACGAATACCCGGCGGTAAAGAGTCATAACAATCACTATGAGTCAGTTACAGACAGCATGAAAGCCACGTTTGACAGCTACTAGCCGAGTACCGGCAAGCAGTTAAGAGAGTTCGCGCCAACAGTAGGGCATGGACCTGGCGGCGGTGCGCGGGCACGAGGCCGAGACGGTAACCGACGAACTCCAGGAATCTGCCGTCATCGTGCCGGTGATCGAGCCGGACGACGAGCCGCGGCTGCTGTTCACCAAGCGCGCCGAACACCTCTCGAACCACCCGGGACAGATGAGCTTTCCCGGCGGGCGCCGGGAACGGGAGGACGTCGACCTCGAAGCGACGGCGAAGCGCGAGGCACGCGAGGAGGTCGGGCTACAGGCCGACGAGATCAGCTTCGTCGGCCGCCTCGACGACATCCGGACCGTCACGGAGTTCTCTGTCCGGCCGTTCGTCGCGACGATCCCCGATCGGGCGTACGAGCCCGGCGACGACGAAGTCGCGGAGGTCGCGCCGCTGTCGGTCGTCGCCCTCACCGATCTCGACAACTACGACAGCGAGCGCCGCGACCACCCCTACTACGGTGACATCCGCCTGCACTACTTCCGCGTCAACGGCTACGTCGTCTGGGGCGCGACCGCCCGCATCCTCGTCCAGTTTCTCGACCTGGCGACCGACTGGGAGATGCCGCCCGAACCCGACCGCGAGGTCGAACCCGACGCCGATTTTCCGGTCTGATCGGTCGGGCTCGGAGACGCGATCAGGAACTCGGTTCGTCGTAGCTCACGTCGTAGTCGGCACTGCTGACGTAGGCCGCGACGCGGACGCCGATCAGGCTGACGATGATGACCGCGAGAATGTAGACGGCGAGGAGCGTCCCGGGGACGACGACGAACGCCTCGATTTCGAGCGGGCCGAGGTCCATCTGCGGGACCTCCAGCGGCCCGGTGGCGCCGGAGCGCTGCAGGAAGTAGGCGGCGAAGCCGCGGACGGCTAGCCCCACCGCGACGGCGATAAAGGGAAGGTTGATGTACGCGGTCCCGATCTCGTCGTCGCGGATGAACTCGTCGAGCAGGCGGCCGGCGCTGGCGATCAGTGCCGCGCCGGTCAGCCACGGGATGGCGTCGTGGACGAACTGTGTGATGATCAGCAGCTCCGCTTCGTCGCTCATCGAGGACGCCCCCAGGAGGCCGACGAAGACCCCGACCAGCGCCAGGCCGCCGCCGACGACGTAGGTGACCAGCGACACCTGCCCGGAGTACAACGCCTCCCTGACGTCTCCCGAGAGGTTGGCGAGAATCACGTCGATGCTCAGCCCCTTGTACAGCAAGAACACGCCGACGACGGCTGCGATCGCGCCGACGGAGACGGTGATGCTGTCGAACACCGCCAACAGCGCCGGGAACGCAAGCAGCGCGAGGCCGATCGGCACGAGCACCGTTTTCCGGAGTTCCTCGTCGGCGAGGAACTGTTTGAGCAGGTAATACGTCGACTCGATGTCCCGCGCCTGCCGGACCACCACGCGGTCGACGGCGTCGACCGGGATCCGGCTCTCGATGATCGGCACGAGGCGCTCGTCCTCCGCGCTGTCGACGACGACGATCGCCGAATCGGGGTCGTACTCCGCCGCGAGCTGGTCGACCTGTGCCGCGATCTGCCGGTCGCTGCTGACCGACTCGCCGGCGCCCGTCACCACCGCCACGACCGTCTCGTCGTCGAGGTCGCGGGCGACCCGCAGCCCCTCCAGGAGACAGTTCACACGGCTGTCCTCCGGATCGTCGACCCCGACTGACGTCACCAGCTTCTCGATCGACTTCTCGCCGACGATCGGCGACTCGGCGTCGAGGGGCTGCCCCCGGTAGAGACAGGCGACCAGCGTACTCACACCCGATGGGAAACGGCCGCAGAATAAAAATCCCGCTACTGTTCACGGGCTCTGGGACTCTGTCGTGGGCAACAGTTCCGCTCGGAGGGGCCGGCTACGAGAGGTCGACGACGCCGTCGTCGGTGACGATACTGTCCAGCAGCCGGGTCGGCGTCGCGTCGTAGGCGGGGTTGTCGACCTCGAACCCCTCGGCAGGCTCGAGCATCACCTCGCTGGCGGCGCGGTAGTCGTTCTCGAAGGCGAAGCCGCGGCCGACGAGTTTGACGGCCGAGCCGATCGGCGTCATCGGGACGTCCTTGTCGGCGGCAGCGGCGGCCAGCGGGTAGGTCCCAACGCGGTTGTACAGCGTATCGCCGACGATGCAGTCGATCCCGACGACGACGCGGTCGCAGTCCTCGAGGTAGAGCCCGCAGGCGCCGTCGACAATCAGGTGGGTCTCGACCGCTTCGAACTCCGCCAGCCGGCGGGCCATCTTCCGCCCGAGGTAACGCGGGCGGGCCTCGGTCACGTAGACGGTGAACTCGGCGCCGTCCTCGATGGCACGCGTGATCGCCGAGAGGACCGTCGTCGAGTAGTCGTGGGTAAGCAGGACGTCCTCGTCGGCAAGCAGCGACGCCGCGTTCTCCGCAGCGCGGCGCTTGCCCGACTCGACGCGGTCGATGACGCGGTCGATCGCCTCCAGGGTCAGCTCCTGGGCGTCGGCGACGCTCTCGTGATCGGCTTCCGTGACCGTCTCGACGATCTCGCGCTGGGTGTTGTGCAGCGAGGCGTGGGAGGGGTTGGCCCGGCGGAGCGCGTTGCTGTTGCGTTCCAGGGTCTGGAGGTACTTGCTGACCGCGGGGAACTCCCGCTCGGTCAGCTCCCGGAGCGCGTCCGCGGCTTTGACGGCGACCACCGACGCGCTGTGGGTCTGCATGTCGGCGATCTCCGCGGCCGTGTCGTCGATCATACCTCAGCTATCTCCCCCCACGGCAAAGAGTTTTGTCGGACGGTCCGGCGACTCGGTCGGAGCCTCTTCTATGTCCCTGTCATCGATCGCTTCCGTTGACTTGACGGCGGACGACGGTGAGCCGAACGGAGTGAGGCGAACGTCGGAAGACGAGCGCAGCGAGTCTTCCGGAACAAGCACCGCAGGCCGTAGGCCGAGGAGCGCAGCGAGGCCCCCGAGTCGAGCGCGCCGAGGGCTTTCTGCGAGACGAGATCGAAAACAATAGCGACAGGAACACCAAAATCAGCTGTTACCAGTAGCGTGGGCAAACACGAACGCACGGAGGAGCTTCGAGGCGAGCACAGCAGCCTGGCCGTCGTCGCGGTCGTTGACCTCGACCACGTCGAACCCGACAGCCGACGGCGCCACCTCGCGCACCACGTCGTGCATTGTCGCGGGCGTCAATCCGAACGGCTCCGGCGTCCCGGTACCCGGCGCGAACCCGGGGTCAGCGGCGTCGATGTCGACGCTCAGATACACGTCCCGGTCGCCGAACGAGGGTTCCCAGCCGGCAACGTCCTCCGGCGGCACGACGGTGACCCTGTCGTCGTCCCGGGCACGGTCCCACCCGTCCTCGCTGCCGGAGCGGCCGCCGAGGACGACCACCTCGTCGGCGATGTCGAGTGCGTGGTGGGTGACAGTGGCGTGACTCAGCGGGTTGCCGGCGTAGGATTCGCGCAGGTCGAGGTGTGCATCGAGACAGACGTAGACGTCCGGCGAGCAGGCGCGCAGCCCCGCGACCGTAGCCGTGTGCTCGCCGCCGATCACGATCGGAACTGTCCCCTCCCGGCGGTAGTCCGACAGCGTCCCGGAGAGAAAGTCGAGATACTCGGCGGGGTCGCTGCCGGGTTTGATGTCGCCGTGGTCGTGGACGGCGAGGTCGGTGAACCGCAGGCCAGTGTGCTGGTCGTAGTCCGAGAACGACGCCGCGACGTGGCGGATCTCGCGCGGACCGAAGCGGGTGCCCGGCCGGAACGTCGTCGACGCGTCTAGGGGCGTGCCGACGATGGCGTAGGCTGCCTCGCCGCGATCCGCGGCTGCACCCGGGAACATCATACGGATCGTTGTGATTCTGTCCGGCTCCGAGACAGTGGATCGTCAGTTGCGGATTCTGCGCAGATCATCACACGTAGTCACCTCCGATTCTGGTCACAACGATCCGTATCACACGATCTTGCGCTGGTCCTCGTACTCGAGGAACTCGATCTCGTCGTCGGCCGCGAGGTCCTCCTCGCCGGCCTTCATCACGAAGTTGTCGTACGTTTCGAGGTCCATCACCTGCACCTCGCCGTCGCGGACGTCGATGACCTGGCCCTGTTTGCGGTTGATGATCGGCACCCATACCTTCGCGTCGACCGGCTGTGAGAGCGACCGCTTCTGGCCGTCGAAGACGCCGCGAGCCTCGATGCGAGCCTTCGCGCTGCCGTGTTTGCCCGGCTTGGCCGTGCTGTAGGAGTCGATCTTGCACGGCGTGTCCTCGATCATCACGTAGCTCCCCTCGTCGAGATCCCTGACCTCGGTCTGCTGTCTTGCCATGTCTCCGGTTTACCTACGTGCCAGTATAAACGGTTTGGAATTCGGCGAGTTGCATCGATCGGAACTCCCTCCGTCCCGATTCAGCGGTCCCCGTCGCGGTCCTCGTGGTCGTCCGTCCCGCTGCCGTCTCGGCCGTCGTCCTGTCTGTCGTCTTCCCCTTGGACCTCGATCTCCGTCGGCGTCGTCGTGCTTGCGTCGGTCTCACTGACGCCGCCGTCAGTACTGGGTCCGCCATCACCATCGGATCCGCCCTCGGCGCCGCCGGCCTCCTCACCGACGCCGGCGAGGCCGGCACCCATCGCCTCGACGTCACCGAAGCCGAGGGCGGCGTCGGCCTCCTCCCGGTCGCGTTCGCGCTCGCGCATCCGGTGGCGCGTGAACTTCGGCTGGGCGCGGATGCCCCGCTTGGTCCGGAACGACCGGTACAGCAGGAGGCCGGTGAGCAGCGTCAGCCCTGCGGCGGCGACCGTCGCCTCCGGGATCGCGAAGATCGCCAGCAGCGTCGTCGAGACGATGCCGGCCGAAAATACCAGCCCCAGGACGACGCGCCGACCCAGCCGATCGAAGTGGTCCTGGGGGTCGGCTATCTCGGCCTCGACGGTGACGTTGTCGCGCTCGATGCTGTCAAGCGCCGACTCGAGTTTCGGCGGGATCCGCAGCGTCGAGTCGGCGGCGTCACGCAGTTCCCGGCCACGCTCGCGGACGTACTCCCGTGCGCCCTCCTCGATGTACCCCTCCTCGCCGAGGTAGGAGGTGGCGACGCTGATGAAGTCGAAGTCGGGGTCAAGCGTCACACAGACGCCCTCGACGACCGTCGCGACCCGCAACACGAGCGCGAGGTTCGAGGGGAGCCGCAGCGGGAACTCGTACATCGTGTCCTCGACCTGCTGGACGATCTGCTGGACGCGGTACTGCTCGATGTCCTGCCCGCGGGCGTCGGCGATCGCCAGCTCCATCACGTCGGCCATCACCTCGCGGTCGGCCTCGGGCGAGAGCGTCCCCATCTCGACGAGCGCGTCGAGGATCTCGTCGATGTCCTGGCGAGCGATCGCGCTGTAGAACTCGACGATCCGGTCCTGGATGAACGGGTCGACGTAGCCGCTCATCCCGAAGTCGTAGAACACGAGCGTGCCGTCGTCGGCGACCGCGAGGTTCCCCGGATGCGGGTCGGCGTGGAACACGCCGTCGGTGATGATCATCTGGAGGTACGTCCGCTGGAGGCGCTCGGCCAGCTGCGACCGGTCGAGCCCCAGCCGGTCGATCCCCTCCAGTTCGGTGATCTTCGTGCCGCCGACGTACTCCATTGTGAGCACGCGGCCGGTGGCGTGGCTGTCGACGACCGACGGCATCCGGATATCGTCGTTGTCCGCGAAGTTCGCGCGGATCTCCTGGAGCATTCGGGCTTCACGGTGGTAGTCCATCTCCTGGCGGATCGTCTTGGCGAACTCGTCGGCGAGCGTCTCCAGGGAGAACGACCGCGCGTCGTCGACGAAGCGCATCAAAAGCGGCAGCAGCCAGCGGATCACCCGGAGGTCGGCCTCGACGAGGTTCTCCACGCCGGGACGGCGCACCTTCACCGCCACTTTCTGCCCGTTGATGTGGGCGACGTACACCTGGCCGAGGCTCGCCCCGCTGATCGG
>PXSQ01000100.1:7413-24688 GCA_003022725.1 Halobacteriales archaeon SW_7_65_23
CAGGAACCGCCGGCGGTCGCGGGCGTACGCCCACAGCAGCGGGAAGAACTGCCAGATAACGACGATAAAGCGCCAGTAGGCGCGCGGGTTCACCGTGGTGACACCTCGCTACGCCCGCTCGTCGACCGGGATCGTCGTCGCTTGGGCCGAGGACTCCTTGGGCAGGTGGAGTTCGAGCACCCCGCGCTCCATCTCCGCCTCGGCGTTCTGGGCGGTCGCGTCCGGCGGGATCGGCAGGTCGATGTCGAGAAACAGCGAGCGGTCCTCGCTGTGGTAGCGAAACTCGTGGGGGACATCTTTCGCCCGCCGGGCTTCGATCCGCAGACGGTTCCCTTCCACCGTCGCCTCGACTGTCTCGGCGGTCACGCCCGGGAGGTCGATCACCAGCAGGTATGCGTCGTCACGTTCCAGCAGGTCCGCGAACACGGCGTCCGGGAGATCGCGCAACGCCTCGCGCAACGCTGACATATTCCCTCGTTAGGAGAGCAGAGCGAAAAAGGCCCCGGTACGCTTTCCCTGGCGGATGCCTGACTGCTTCCCTCAGCCGCCGAGTTCGTCACCCCTCGAGTACGTCAGTCGGTGAGTTCTGCGAACGTCTCCACCTGCTGATGGGGGCGGGGCTCGCCCAGCGGCGGGTTCGACTCGCCGCGGTCGACGTGGATCGACGTGATCCCGGCGTTGTGCGCGGCGCCGATGTCTCCCGGATCGTCGCCGGCGAGTGCGCCCTCGTGGCCGTTGTGGGCGACGCCCAGGTCACGCATTGCCATCTCGACAGGCTCGGGGTCCGGTTTCCAGCCAGTCTCGTCGGTACAGCAGACGACGGTGTCGAACCAGTCGGCGATGTCCAACTGATCGAGCACCGGGCCGGTGAGGTACTCCTGGCAGTGCGTGACGAGCCCGACCGGCTCCGAGAGTGCGGGAACGAACGATTCGGCGTCCGGGTACAGATGGGTCGCCCCCGCCCGCGCCTCGGGCTGTTCGACCTCGTGGAACACGTCCCAGAACTCGGCGGGAGCGATCCCGTGGTCCGCGAGCACTTCAATCCGGGAGTCGCCGTAGCCGTACCAGAGACACTCGGCCTCGTGGGCGGTGAATGACGTGTCCAGTGCCGCGCCGACGTCCTCGAACAGGTGATGGATGTACGACTCTTCGATGTCGATCAGCGTCCCGTCGAGGTCGAGCAGCCAGAAGTCGAACGTGCTACCGGTCATCGGGACTGCGTTGGTACGGCAGTCAGCATTAAATACTTTCCGGCAATTTTCGGGGGGTATTCGGGGTGTATCACTCGTTCAGGTGCTCAGACGGCCGTCGGGTCGACCCGGCCGGCGACTAGAAAGAGGCCCCCCAGTAGCAGAACGACGGCGGCGGGCAGCAGCCACTGGAAGGCGGTCAGCAGGACGCCGCCGGCCTGGATGCCGATCACGAGAAAGATCACGGGGCCACAGCAGGCGCTGCCGGCGAACAGCGCGGGCACGGCTGCGAGCACGCCAGTTCCGGCCTCGATCCCGCAGGACTTCGGTTGGGTCACTGCCAGGTACGTGAGAGCGAGATTCAGTCCCACGAGTAGCGAGATGACCAGCCCGATCGCGGTGTTCAGCGGCGAGAACACCCAGGTCCCGATCCACACGTCGAGCACCGCAATCGCCTCGTACTGGTAGTGGCCCGGTCCCGGCTCGAACATCCGGTCGAGCGGCTGGTCGACGACGAACGAGGAGAAGCCGACGCCGAGGTCGAACGTGAAATCCTGCATCACGATGAGAAACGCCGTCAGGTAGCCGAGCGTCACGACGAGGACGATCGCGAGCGTCCCGGGCCGGCGGAGCAGGCCGCCGACGAGCGACCCAGTCGTTGCAAGGCGCTTGCGGGCCTTCCCCGGCAGCGCGGCGATGCGATCGGTGGCTGAGATGCGCTTGGACATGGTGCAGTGATCGGAAAACGTCAGGCGACGAGCTCGAGATCGGGGTAGAAGCCGACCCACGCGAACCACATTCCGTCGAAGGTATTGACTGACGTGAGCGGGAGATTGTTGGCCCCGTGGGCCCCATCCGGGCTCTCGTAGCCGGCTGAAGTTCGCTCGACGGAAATTTCATCAGGGTTGCGGTAGATGTAGGCCGTATCCAGGGCGCTGTCGTAGGCCGCCAGGTACGGGACGCCGCCGACGGTCGTTTCGAGCAGTCCCTCGTCGCGGAGTAGCTTTTTCTCGAAGGCAACGGTACCATCAGCGCTTCGTGCGCCGACGACGACGTCCTTGAGGGGGAGCCGGTCGTCCTCGGTGAGGTTCTCGAACAGGAACCGGTCATTGTCGTAGTAGCCGCCCCGCGGGTTGTACGAGCCATAGGGGTCCCGCCCGTAGTTGCGGGCGTAGCCGGTGTTCGTGTTCAGTACCTGCGTTTCGGGGTGTTCATCGCGCCACCGCTCCCAAGTCGTCCATGTGACGCGGAACTCCCGGAGCGCGCTGCCAGTCAACTCCCCTTTGACGGCGGTTCCGAGGATCTGTGGCCACCAGGAGTCCGTCTCCCGATCGTACATGATGAGGTTGTTGTTGACGAGCATCCCCGAGACGCCGAACTCGACGTCGCCGCGCTCGAACCCGATTGCGGTGCCGGTCAGCGGGCAGTACGTCACCGCGACGTTGCGCCCGCCAACGGTGTCGTTGACGATCTCGTGGTGGACGAGGACGTCCTGCCGGTAGGCCCGCGCGTCGCCGTCGATCTCGACGCCGAACACGGGATCACCGGGGTCGAGGTCTTCGTCTCCCTCCTCGGCACTGTCGAAGTTGGGGTCGTCGATCGACGGGATGCCGTCCTTTGACGGGCCGCCGTTAACCGCTTCCACCGCGAACCTGTCGAGGTCGTACTGCAGCGGCACAGTCGGTTCGACCAGCGGCAGGGGACCATCGATCGTTGTCTCGCTCTCTGTACTACTTCCGCCGTTCGCGTCGTCCTCTTCGCTGTCGTCGCCGATACAGCCAGCGAGTGCGGCGACCCCACCCCCGGCGAGAACGAGCGCACGACGGCGCGATAGCCTGTGGGTCATTACCGGACTGTACGCCTGACTGATGAATAAACCGAACCCGATCGTGTGAGTCCTGAACACAGCCGGGGCTGCGTGCTGCTGTCGCCGGTTGGCGGTTTGTCATACGCCGACTAACGGCTGCCGGAAACAAAGCTTACTAACGCCGGTTGGTCGTATTACCGCCAACACATGAGTGTGCACAGCGACTGGGGCGACTGGCTGCCCCGGGCGATCGCGGACGCCGAGCCCGACGGGCTTGCGCTCTGGTACCTCGGCTGCAACGGGCTCGCGCTCAAGAGCGCGGGCGGAGCGACGGCGTTCATCGACCCCTATCTCGGCACCGGCGACCCGCCCCGGACGATCCGGATGATCCCGGTCCCATTCGAGCCGGGCGACGTCGCGGCAGCCGACGCCGTGCTGGCGACCCACGAACACACCGACCACGTGCACGGGCCCAGTCAGGCGCCGATCGTCGCCGGTACGGACGCGACGTTCTACGGCCCGGGAGCGAGCGTCGACGTCGTCCACGAGGAAGAGTGGTTCGACAACTGGGATGTCGCGAGCGACGACGTCGAGACGATCACCGAGGGCAACACCGTTACCGTCGGCGACCTGACGATCACAGTCGGGCCCGCGAACGACCCCGACGCCGAAGAGCCGGTGTCGTACGTGATCGAACACGAGGCAGGGACGGTCGTCCACGGCGGTGATGCGCGACCGGGTGACTTCGCGGCCATCGGCGAGGAGTTCGACGTCGACCTTGCCGTGCTCGCGTTCGGGGCAGTCGGAATGATCCCGAACAAGGAGACCGGCGAACCGGAGAAGACCAAGTGGTACAACGACGAGAACATGCTGATCGAGGCCGCGGGCGAACTCCAGGTTGACCGGCTGATGCCCACTCACTGGGATATGTGGCGGGGCCTGACCGCGGACCCGACGGTGCTGCACCACCACGCAAGCAGCTTCGAACACCCCCGGGAACTGGAGATCGTCGAGATCGGGGACAGGGTTGACCTGTGAACTACCTCGCCCTGCTCGCACTTTTGCGCTCGCTGGGGGCGGGGCTTCCTGCTTCGGCGTCGGAACGTGCAGGGAACGGCCCCACAGCGGTTCCAGACTCCACAGGCGTTGTCCCTCGCTGGGTGGTTGGGAGTGTCCCACTCCGACCGACTCGACACTCGGCCGCAACCGTCGTTGCACGCTTCTTGTCGCGTTTGAACAACGCCGGACGCGTGGCGAGCATCGTACTGCCCTCTTCAGCCGCCAGGGTAGTACGCCTGGTGAAGCGCACAGAAACAACCGAAGACGGCGAGATCCCCGGCCTCGAAGACGAGGAGGACGATGAGAACGTCTCGGCCGAGGACGTGAAGCTGCTCCGGCGGGTGTTCGAGATCGCCGCCGAGGAGGGCGGGAGCACCGCCGCGAAGATCGACCAGATCCAGTCCGACATCGCCGACCTGCGCGCGTACACGACCTCGCTCGAGGAGTTCCTCGACGACAATGGCACCGCCGAACAGCTGATCGAGGAGTTCAAAGAGCAGGTCGAGCAGTTCGAACAGCAGCTCGACGACGTCGAGGCGGCATTCGACGAACAGAGCGAGCAGATCGAGTCGGTCGACGAAAGCGTCGACTCGATGAGCGAGGAAGTCGACGCCGTGAGCGAGGAGGTCGACTCGATGAGCGAGGAGGTCGCGACTGTCAACGAGGACATCGACACGCTCGACGAGGAAGTCAGCTCCGTCCGCCGGGAGGTCAACGGCCTGGGCAACGAGGTCGAGGACTTCGAAGACACGATGGAGGAAATCGAGGACGACATCGAGGACAGCATCGAAGACCTCCAGACCTGGCAGGAACAGATCAAAGAGACGTTCGGCGGCTGACCCCACACGCCACCCCGGTCCGGTTTCCCCCCTCGCTCCAGCCTGGTTCAGTATCCAAACTGTTTCGTCCGCGCGATTCCTACGACGGCGCATGGCAGAGTTCAATCTCCAGCCCCGCCTGGACGCCGACGGGAGCGAGGCCGGCGACGCCAGGGAACTTCTGGCCCCCTACGTCGACGAACACGAGGCCGTCACCTTCGGCGACGACTCGACGGACGCCTCGGAGCGTGACAGGGTCCTCATCCCCGAGGCGTACCTCGAGATCGACGGTGTCGAGCTGTTCGCGGCGATCTACACGGAGCTCCAGGAGGAGCCGGCGGTCGTCGACATCGGGCTCTGGGGCCCGACCGCCGAGCGGTTCCCGGTCCGCGTCCAGCACTACGCGCTCCAGCAGATCAGCCAGCCCGACCTCTACGAGTTCCACGCCCTGGACGGGCAGGTGACGCTGGTGATCGCCGAGAGCAAGCCCGGGGCCGAACAGGTCCAGCGCGAGGTGCCCGGCGCCGCGCTCGGCTGATCATACTGGTGGCTGTAATTCTTTTACTCACCAGTATCAGGATCGATCGGAGCCAGCGAGCCGCACCCCTCCACCGTGACCGGCAACGCTTAGGGGGCGGCGACCGACCAACCGGACATGAAGCTCACCTTTCTCGGCACCGGCAGCGCGATGCCGACGGGCGAGCGGGTCCAGACGGGCCTGCTGCTTTCGGGCGACGACCGGCTGCTCGTCGACTGTGGCAGCGGCGTCCTCCACAGCCTCACCAGGACCGAGACCGGTTACGAGGGTGTCGACACGCTCCTTTTGACCCACCACCACCTCGATCACATCTCCGACCTGCCCGTACTGATGAAGGCGCGATGGCTCGCCGGCGAGGAGTCGCTCACGGTCGCGGGCCCGCCGGGCACCCGCGACCTCGTCGAGGGACTGCTGGACGTCCACGAGTACATGCAGGACCGCCTGGCGCTGACGATCCGCGAAATCGAACCCGACAGCGAGTTCTCGCTCGCAGGGTTCGACGTGTCGACGCTGGAAACCCGCCACTCGATGCAGTGTCTGGCCTACCGGTTCACCCCGGTGGGCGCGGACGGGCCCACCTTCGCCTTCAGCGGCGACAGTGAGGCGTTCACGGAACTGATCGAGTTTGCCGACGGCGCGGCCGTGTTCGTCCACGACTGCTCGTTTCCCGACGCGGTCGACGTCTCGAACCACCCGACGCCGACGACCCTCGGGGAGACACTTGCCGCAGCCGACGCCGAGATCGGCCCCCTGTACCTGACGCATCTCTACCCCCACACCGAAGGCAACCACGAGGCGATGCTCGACTCACTGGACGAGCACTACGACGGCGATGTCCGGTTCGCCGAGGACGGGCTCACTATCGACGTCTCATGAGTGGCCCGCCGTCATACTGGTGGCTGTAATCGATCGCCGTCGCGATGTGTTCGGCGAAGTAATCGGCGGGCTTGACGTGGTACTCCTCGAGGCGGTCCAGCCCCGACCAGTCCAGCAGGAGCACGGCGCCGGATTCGGCCATCTCGTCGTAGTAGACCGTCGGCGCGGCCAGCGAGACCGCGCCGTGCGGACAGCCGTCGTAGTCGCCCGGACTCACCACCTCGACGCCATCGTTCCGATAGGCGATCTCGACGTCCTCCCGGGCACAGACGACGACGTTGCCCGTCTCGTAGGCGCGCCGCGCCAGCGACCCCGGATCGTCGCCTCCATCGAGAGCATCGCCACCTCCTCCACTGACATTCTCCTGCTCGCGTTCCTACTACTACCCGGTAATGGAAGTCGATATAAAAAACCGTTTCCCCCAAACGACTGATAAGAATTCCGGGGACAGAGCTAACGTGGTGGTGGCCCAACGGTGGGTATGCAGCAGTTTCCCGACCTGGGGGTCGACGTCCCGGAGCTGACCGCCGCGGAGTTCAAACGATGGCTCGACGATGGGGAATCGTTCACGCTGCTTGACACCCGCCGGCCGGCGGACTTCGAGGCGTGGCACATCTCACATCCAAACTTGACCAGCGTCAACGTCCCGTTCACGGCGTTTCTCGGCGCCCGGGGCAATCCGGCGGAGTCGGTACCAGAGGGCGTGCCCGACGAACCGCTTGTGACCTGCTGTGCGAAAGGGATTTCCAGCCGCTACGTCGCGGAGTTTCTCGCCCGGGAGGGCTGGGACGTGATGGGCCTCGAAGACGGGATGGAGGGGTGGGCGTCGCTGCTCGAAGCGCTTCCGGTGACAGCCGGTGTCGCCGACGACGCCGAGATTGTACAGTTCCACCGCCCCTCCAGCGGCTGCCTGTCGTACCTGCTGGTCGCCGGCGGGGACGCCGCCGTGGTGGATCCGCTCGACGCGTTTGCCGGGGAGTACGTCGCCGCCACGGACGAGTGGGGCGCGACCCTGCGGTACGCCGTCGACACCCACGTCCACGCTGACCACGTCAGCGGCGTCCGTGCGGTCGCCGGGGCGAGCGACGCGACGGCCGTGATGCCCGAGGGTGCGACTGATCGCGGACTCGCGTTCGATGCTGAGCTGGTCGAGGCCGACGAGGCGCTTCCGCTGGGTGAGCAGTCGATCGAGGCCGTCGGATTGCCGGGGCACACCACGGAGATGCTGGGCTACCGGTTCAGCGGCGCGCTCGTCTCGGGTGATACGATCTTTCTGGACGGCGTTGCCCGGCCGGACCTCGAAGACGCGGCGGCGGCCCGCGAGGCGGCCAGGACGCTCTGGGAGACGCTGCAGGCGCTGGCATCGGAGCCCGCTGACCTCGTCGTTGCCCCGGGACACGTCGGGCCGACGACCGTGCCGGGTGAGGACGGTTCCTTTACCGCTCGGCTCGGTGAACTCCGGGAGCGACTGCGGGCGTTCGAGGAGGACCGCGAGGCGTTCGTCGAGCGCCTC
Source organism: Halobacteriales archaeon SW_7_65_23 (assembly GCA_003022725.1). Lineage (GTDB taxonomy): Archaea > Halobacteriota > Halobacteria > Halobacteriales > Haloarculaceae > Halovenus. The sequence goes on from PXSQ01000100.1 coordinate 15,215, forward strand.
CTCGACGACCTGCCGCCGCGGCCCGCCAACTTCGAGCGGATTATCGCGATCAATCTGGGGCAGGAGTCGGCGAGTGCCACGGAGGCGTTCGAACTGGAACTCGGGCCGAACAACTGTGCTGTTTCTGAGTGATTGCGGACAGCAAGAAAGCCCCGAGGCGTTCGACGGCTGCGACTCTCACGGCTCGCTTCGCTCACCGATCGACTCGCTCCGCTCGTCAATCGAGCCCTCGCTCGCTGCGCTCGCGAGGACGCCGTTCGAGCAGTCGCCGGCCTCCCTGCGGTCGGCCGGCCGCTCGCTGCGCTCCTCCCGACGTGGCTTTCTAAGCCGGGCGGGACTGAAAGGGGCAGCCGGCTCCGCGAACCCCGACGATGCAAGCACTGCAACGAGCGAGCGAAGTGAGTGAGTGAAGCGCGCAGCGAGTGTCACGCGAGCGAAGCGAGCGTGACGTCGAAAGATGAGCGCAGCGAGTCTTTCGGAACGCGAGAGCGGAGCCGGCTGGGGCTTTCTTGCTGTTCGAAACGCCAGCAACGAGAGCGTCGCACGTGGGGAGTCTACATACTACTCACCGAGAACCAGTCGCTTCGACAGTGACGACAGTGTGCTCCTCGCCGCGTTCGCGGTCGCGGATCGACCCGACGCCTTCCAGCAGATCGTCCAGGTCCAGCGCGCTGTGGTGGACAACGGACATCCTGCCGCCGGCCGCAAGCACCTCCGCGGCGCCCGAAAACAGGTCGGTCAGCACGCCGTCACCGGCGTGGGTCGGCGGGTTGCAGAGAATCCGGTCGAACTGGCGGTCGGCGACGCCGCGGGTGCCGTCACCGGTGACGACTGTGCCCTCCACACCGCTCGCGTCGAGACTCCGGCGGGTGCACAGCGTCGCCCTGGCGTCGTCGTCGGTCAGCACCACGTTGACGTCCGCCACTGAGGCGGCGTACACGCCCGCGGCGCCGTAGCCACAGGCCAGGTCCAGCACGCGGTCGCCGTCTTCGACCGTGGCGCACTCCAGGAGGAGCCGCGTCCCGTGGTCGAGTTCGGTCGGGGAAAACAGCCCCGGCAGCGTCACCAGCGAAAGGGGAATCCCGTCGACCGTCGGCTCGATGGTCCGCGGCGTGACGTACGTCGGCGGCTCGAACTCGGCTGGCCGCTCCGCCGCCAGCACGCGCTCCTTCCCGTGTTTCTGTACCGTCTCGACTCCCGCACCGATCGCCCCCAGGCAGTCCTCGTAGCGGTTCAGCCCCGTCTCCGTGCGAGCGGCGAGGTACAGCCTACCGCCGGGATCGAGCGTCGAGAGGGCGCCAGCGATGCGCTCCTTCCCGACTGGAATCGGGGTATACGCCGCCGGCGCGAAGCAGGCGGCTGCGAACCCGTCAGTATGTTCTGGTTCGATGTCCGCAGGTGAAGCGACGAGTTCGACCCGCGCGTCGGCGCCGTTGCGGTCGACGTTTGCCCGGCAGATGCGGGCCGCCCGGGCGCTGGTTTCGGTCATGACCACCTCGGCGGTGATCGCGTCGAGGACGGTCCCGACCACGCCGTAGTTGGCCTGTACGACCAGCGCCGACTTGGGTGCCTGATCCCAGACGGTCTCCAGCAAGAGGAGTTCGGCGTCACGGAACTCCTCGGGGGAGTGCAGGCCGTCAGCGGTCCGGAACCGGTACTCCTCCGGGCCGTCCTCGGTTCTAGAGCCCAGCGTGAGTTCCTCGTGGCGGGTCATTTCCAACGTTCCGGCGGGGTGATCCGGTATCGGGTCGTTCCGTCCATCGGTGAAATCTGGAGTCGTTGCCGGTACTCCGCCACGAATGTGCTTATAAGATGCGGAAGCGGGATCGGTGGTGGAATCCCTCCATGGGTGTCTCGAAGAACTATTTTAGTCTCGAAAAGATACTTAAAAATCCTGCATAAAATACGCCCATGGATCGTCGCCGTCTCCTGGCTGGTGCCGGGTGTGCGGTCGCCGCCGTCCTCGCCGGCTGCTTCGGGGACGACTCCGATGTCACCCCCACTGCTTCTGATGCGGGTCCGGGTGAACGGACACCTGATTCCACAGAACGAGCGCGACCGGAGCAACCGAGCGCTGACGGGTGGACACAGGCGCGGCAGGATAGCCAGCTGAGCGGAACGGCTCCCGGAGGGGTGCCAGCCGACTCTCAGCTCACCAGGTCATGGGAGATTGATCTCTCTCCCCCTGACGAGTTCAGGCCGGAACATATCTCCCCGCTCCGGGCGACAGCCAACGGTCAAGTCTACGTTGCCACAGTTACTCGCCAGGATGATCCAGAGGGGGTCGATGATTCGATACGCGTTATCACACTTGCACGGATCGTTGATGGAACTCTTGAAAGCCGAATACACGCCAGGGTCGATCCGCTGCTGTCTGGGACGGCTCTCTCACTGGTCGATCTGGCTGTTACCGACGATACAGCGGTGTGTAGTTTTCGGACGAACTCGCTTCCAACCGATGGAAGTCTCTCGGGAGAACTGGTGACGTTCGATCTTTCGGATGGAGAGTGGAAGTACGCCAGGGAGACCCCAGGTGGCGGCCCCATAACCATATCGGGAGAGACGATCTACGTCGGGACAGTCGAGGAACCAGGCGGATTCGATTCGGAGGACGGGACGGCTGGTGTCGCAGCGATCGAGACCCAGACCGGGACGGTTCGGTGGCAGAACGAACTCGCGGAGTTCAGTTTCGCCGGAGAAACGTACCCTCCAAGCTCGATGCGCCCGGCTGTCTACGGCGGATCGGTGTACGTCTCCAGTCCCGATGGAATCCATCGGCTCGATCCAGCAACAGGCACCTCGACGGTGATCACCGAACGTGACGGTCCCTGTCTCATCGACGGCAATCGGGGTCTCCTGTACGTCCTCGGCGGGAACGAGATCACAGCGCTCGATCTCACCCTGGGGAGTGCATCTGTCGCTGGAGCTGTCACCGTCGAGGGGACGCTACGTGGGGCGGCTGTTAGCGACGGGACCCTCGTCGTTACGACCGACGGGTCGATCACCGCTCTTGACGTGACGGCTGACCGAACGTTATGGCGTCACACTGAGGAGACGATCATATCACTCCCGTCCATCGCCGGCGATACTGTCTACTATCTCGGTATCGACGGACTCCGCTGTCGCAGTCTGTCCTCGGGAGAGGGGATCCGATCCTCGCCCGTCACGCTCCGGGACGATGCCGATCAACTTCCCGAGTCGGTCAGCAGAGAACCAATCGTCGCCGATGGCTCAGTCTTCGTCCGGTCCAGGAATGCTGTTTTAGCGATTGAGGCGACAGATAGTTCCTGAAAGAAGCCGTTTCTGCGAAATTGATGTCTTGTTACTGTATGACTAACCGCTATAATAAGACATTTGCCCAATTCTTTCGAGGGCAATTTCTCGTGCGCACGCATGGACAATAATTACCTTATATTCCCTAAAGTGTGTTTAACAGGATAGGGGTGTTTCAGGGCTATTCTTATATTTGTCCAAAAATCACGAGTAAACTATAATGGGAGAGCACACTGAGCACCGTCTCGCGGATCCGTCCCACGCCCGATCGAACTGTGGCGTCGGGGCGGTAATGGACCTCGACGGTGGCGTAAGCCATGGCGTCGTCGCGGACGGGCTGCAACTGATCGAAGGGATGGAACACAGAGGCACCACGGGCGCGGAGGAGAACACCGGCGACGGCGCCGGCATCATGCTCCAGATTCCGCACGACTTTTTCTCGGACACACTCGACGTGGAGCTTCCGCCGAAAGGGGAGTACGCCGTGGGCACAATCTTTCTCCCGAAGGACAACGAGCAGCGGGCGACACTGAAGGAACTCGTCGAGGACAACCTGACTACGGAGGGCCTGGAGATTCTGACCTGGCGCTCGGTGCCGACGAACAACGACGGGCTGGGCCAGACGGCGCTGGACTCCGAGCCGGAGATCCAGCAGCTGTTCGTCACCTCCGGGGACGACCTCGCGAGCGAGGACCCCGAGGCGTTCGAACGCCGGCTGTACGTCGGCCGCCGCGTCGTCGAGAACGCCGTCGAGGAGCGCGAGCCGGCGGGACAGGACCGCTTCTACGTTGTCTCGATGGACCGCAAGACGGTCGTCTACAAGGGGCTGCTGCTGGCGAGCCAGCTCCCGGAGTACTTTCCGGAACTGGAAGACGAGCGGATGCGGTCGACGTTCGTGCTGGTCCACGCGCGGTTCTCGACGAACACGCTCGGCGCCTGGCACCTCGCACACCCGTTCCGGACGATGATCCATAACGGCGAGTTCAACACCATCCAGGGCAACATCAACTGGATGCGGGCCCGGGAGACGGACATCGCCCACGAGGCGTTCGGGGAGCCCGAGGCAGAACGCGCCGCGGACGAAGCGAGCGGGAACGAGCCGCGAGCGGACATCGAGAAGATCAAGCCGATCATCGACGACCCCGAGCAGTCCGACACCGCCAGCGTCGACAACGCGGTCGAACTGCTGATGGAGTCCGGGCGCTCGCTGCCCCACGCCTTGCGGATGCTGATCCCCGAGGCCTGGCGCGGCGAGGACAACGACGTCACCGGCCGCCGTCGGGAGTTCTACGACTACCACGCCTCGCTGGTCGAGCCCTGGGACGGGCCGGCCCTCGTGACGGCGACCGACGGCGAGCGCATCGGCGCGGTGCTGGACCGCAACGGCCTGCGGCCCTGCCGATACGACGTGCTCGAGGACGACACGCTCGTGATGGCCTCCGAGGTCGGCGCGCTGGACTACGACGAGAGCGAGGTCATCGAGCGGGGCCGCCTCCAGCCCGGCCAGTGCTTCCTCGCGGATCCGGGCAAGGGACGGATCCTCTCCGACGAGGAAGTGTTCGACGAGATCGCCGACGACCGCTACGGCGAGTGGGTCGACCGGGAGCAGTGGCACCTCACCGACGTCTCGCCGCGGATCGACAACACGCCACAGAAGCAGGTCGACGCCCTCCGGAGCCACCAGGCGATGTACGGCTACACGTACGACGAGGTGGACAACCTGCTGGAGCCGATGGCGAAAGAGGGGAAAGACCCCATCGGCTCGATGGGCGACGACACGCCGCTGTCGGTGCTCTCGCAGTTCAACCGCCCGCTGTTCACGTACTTCAAGCAGCTGTTCGCGCAGGTGTCGAACCCGCCGCTTGACTACATCCGCGAGGAGCTGGTGACGAGCCTGGAGACGCGGCTCGGCAACCAGCGCAACCTGCTCGACGGGTCGCCGGCTCACGCCCGCCAGCTCGTGCTCGACTCGCCGATCCTCACCGCCGAGGACACCGACCACATCAGGAAACTCGACGGCCGGATCTCCTCGGACGTCATCGACATCACGTACGACCCCGACGAGCGGGACCTGGAATCCGCCGTCGAGGGAGTCCGTGAGCAGGCCGCAGCCAGCGCCGACGAGCACGACGTTGTCGTCCTCTCGGATCGGGCGGCCGGCCCGGACCGCGTCCCGATCCCGTCGCTGCTCGCGGTCGGCGGCGTCCACCACCACCTCGTCCGCAACGGGAAGCGCAACCGCGTCGGGATTGTCGTCGAGTCGGGCGACCCCCGGACGGTCCACCAGATCGCGACGCTGATCGGCTACGGCGCCGGCGCGGTCACGCCGTACCTCGCCTCCCAGACGATCACGGATCTCGTGGCGGGGCCGGAGGGCGCCGACCCGAGCGACGCGATCGACGCCTACGTCCACGCCATCGAGGACGGCCTGCTGAAGACGATGTCGAAAATGGGCATCTCTACGGTCGAGAGCTACCGCGGCGCCCAGATCTTCGAGGCCGTCGGGCTCTCCTCGGAGTTCGTCGCGGAGTACTTCGAGGGCACCGAGAACCGCACGGAGGGGATCGGCATCGAGGAGATCGAGTCGGACCTGCTCGACCGCCACGGGGTCGCCTGGGCCGACGAGGAGCCCGAGATGCCCCGCGTCGGCGAGTACGAGAACCGCACCGGCGGCATCTTCCACCAGTGGAACCCCGAGACGGTAAGCACGCTACAGGGCGCCGTCCGCGAGGGCGACTACGAGCAGTACCGGGAGTTCGCGGAGCTGATCAACGACCAGAACGAGCAGCTCGCGACGCTGCGCGGGCTGCTGGAGTTCGACGGCGAGGAGCGCGAGTCGATCCCGATCGAGGACGTCGAGCCGGTCGAGGAGATCGTCACGCGGTTCTCGACCGCTGCGATGAGCCTCGGCTCGCTCTCGCCGGAAATGCACGAGAACAACGCCATCGCGATGAACCGCATCGGCGCGAAGGCCAACACCGGCGAGGGCGGCGAACCGCCCGAGCGGTTCGACACCGAGCGCGAGTGTGCGACCAAGCAGGTCGCCTCCGGCCGCTTCGGCGTCACATCGACGTACCTCTCGGCGGCCGACGAACTCCAGATCAAGATGGCCCAGGGCTCCAAGCCCGGCGAGGGCGGGCACCTGCCTGGCAAGAAGGTCAACGAGATGATCGCCCACGTCCGGTACGCGACGCCGGGCGTCGGCCTCATCTCGCCGCCGCCCCAGCACGACATCTACTCGATCGAGGATCTCAAGCAGCTGATCCACGACCTGAAGGCGGGCAACCCCGAGGCCGACGTGAACGTCAAGCTGGTCGCGGAGGCCGGCATCGGCGTCATCGCCGCGGGTGTTGCGAAGGCCAACGCCGACGTCGTCCACATCTCCGGCGACTCCGGCGGCACCGGCGCCTCGCCGAAAACGAGCATCAAGAGCGCCGGCGTTCCCTGGGAGCTCGGCCTGGCGGAGGCGAACCAGCTGCTCAGCTCGACGGGGCTGCGCGACCGCATCGAGGTGACCACCGACGGCGGCATGAAGACCGGCCGCGACGTCGCAATCGCTGCCCTGCTGGGTGCGGAAGGGTACGTCTTCGGGACGGCTTCGATGGTCACCTCGGGCTGTGTGATGGCCCGCCAGTGCCACGAGAACACCTGCCCGGTCGGGATCGCGACCCAGGACGAGAACCTGCGCGAGCGGTTCCCCGGCCAGCCCCAGCACGTGATCAACTACATGCAGTTCATCGCCCAGGAGCTGCGGGAGATCATGGCTGAACTCGGCTTCCGGACGGTCGACGAGATGATCGGCCGGGTCGACGCGCTTTCCCAGCGCGACGACGTCGAACAGGAGAAAGCCCGGAAGCTCGACCTCTCGGCCGTGCTGGCCGAGCCCGAGCGCAACGGGACGGACCGGTACAAGACCCACGAGCAGACCCACGACGTCGACGAACAGCTCGACTGGGAGCTGCTCGAGGCGGCCGAGCCGGCGATCGAGGACGGCGAGCCCGTGACGATCGACGCGGAGATCGACAACACGCACCGCGCCGCGGGCGCAACGCTTTCGAACCGGATCTCCCGGGCGCACGGGACCGACGGCCTGCCGGAGGACACCGTCAGCGTCGAACTGACGGGCACCGCCGGGCAGAGCTTCGGCGCGTTCCTCCAGGACGGCGTGACGATGGAGCTGACCGGCACCGCCAACGACTACCTCGGCAAGGGCCTGTCGGGCGGCAAGCTCGTTTTGCGGACGCCCGACGAGGCGAGCTACGACGCCAGCGAGAACATCATCGCCGGCAACGTCGCGCTGTACGGTGCGACGCAGGGCGAGTGCTACGTCAACGGCGCCGCGGGCGAGCGCTTCGGCGTCCGCAACTCCGGCGTGAAGGGCGTCGTCGAGTCGGTCGGCGACCACGGCTGCGAGTACATGACCGGCGGCGCCATCGCCGTGCTGGGCGACACCGGCAAGAACTTCGCTGCCGGGATGTCCGGCGGCGTGGCCTACGTCTACGACCCCGACGACAGCTTCCGGGAGCGCGCCAACACAGGGATGGTGACGCTCTCGGACGAGCTCGACCCGAGCGACGAGCAGATGCTGACCCGCCTGGTCGAGAACCACGCGACCTACACTGATTCGGAGCGCGCCGCCGAACTGCTGGAGGACTGGGAGGAGGAACTGGGCAACTTCACGCGGGTGATGCCCGACGCCTACGCCAAGGTCATCGCCGAGCGCGAGCGCGACGACGTCCGAACGGAGCTGCCCGACTCCGCCGTCCACGGCAGCAGCGGCGTCGACACTGCCGTCCAGAGCGGCGCGGACTGATACGGGCGAACGACATCCTGCCTGATGTTTGCTGCAGGTTGCTTTTCCCAAGCGGTAGCGCGGAAGCCCCGGCCTCAACGAGCGAGCAACGCGAGCGAGTAGGCCGGGGAGGAAGCGCGTTCGCAACGTTTTTCGCCCGTGAAACAGTAGCACATGATAGTACATCGGGGCCAAAATGGACCCGATGTACGGGCCACCGTAGACTGGCCCCAAACTCGGGGACGAGGGTACGTCCCTGCACCGCAAACGTGCCCGTCCGAGTCCACCGGGAATTAAAGTCGGGTGCGACGGCTTCGGACGCTGACCACGGAACGGCACACCGCACAGGAATCCCCTCTGCGTGCCCCGTCTTGCCGAGTGAACCGCGCCACGCCCACGCATGGGGACGGGGCGGCAAGTGCGGAAACCCACGGAAAGCCCCGTCCTCACGGAGCCGCCGAAGGCGGCGAGTAGGGCGGGGTAGTTTACTTGTTTGGGCGGACTGAAAGGGGCCGGCCGGTCGATTCCTCCCGGGCGCAGCAAGCACCGTCGTCCGAGAATCGAAGATTCTCGGGATCACGAAAATCGCGGGGCGATTTTCGGACGACAGCGAAGCGAGGAGCGCAGCAAGCGGGCGGCCGACCGGAGGGAGGCCGCCGACTGCTCGAACGGCGTCCTCGCGAGCGCAGCGAGCGAGGGCTCGATTGACGAGCGGAGCGAGTCGATCGGTGAGCGAAGCGAGCCGTGAGAGCCCCGGAGCGGTCGACCGGCCGGGGGCTTTCAGCATTCAAGCGACAATGACAGCAACACCTCCAAGAGAACGACACAAGATCGAATCAACCAGAACTAGCCGCCGGTGACGGGCGGAAACAGCGCCAGTTCATCCACGTCCGAAAGCTCGGTTTCCCAGCCATCGGCGGCGTGGAACGGGTCCTCGCCGTCACAGAGCAGCTGGATGTGCTCCTGGAGCGAGCCGTCCTCCGCGAGCACCTGCGACTCGAGGTCGGGGTGTTCGGCGAGCAACGAGTCCAGCGCGTCGCGGAGCGTCGGCTCCGACTCCTCGACGCGCACCTCGACCTCATTGTCGCCCGCTGTCTCCGCGAGCGTCGCAAACAGTTGCCACCGCATGTTCGACCGATGGAACGGGAACGCAATGAGTGTTATCGTCCTGTGCGCCAGGGATGGCTATACTTCACTCGAGCGGTGGCTGGTGCCGTGAACGTGGCGAAGAAAGCCCGCCTCGCCCTTTTAGTCCGCCAGGAGGACAGTTGTTCATACTGGTGGCTGTAATTCTTTTACTCACCAGTCTCTGCTATCTGCGGAGACAGACCCGTTCCGCCTGGATTCTCAATTCGAGTTTTCACGTACCTCGGGTGAAACGACGCGGCACCCGGCCGATCAGCCGCGAC
>PXSQ01000100.1:24719-27131 GCA_003022725.1 Halobacteriales archaeon SW_7_65_23
CTGTTCCGGCCGAGGATGAAGTACAGCACCAGCCCCAATAGCGGTGCCAGAAACACCACGACCGCCCACAGAAACGCCGGGTGCTCGCTGTTCTGCTTGGCGTCCGTGTACACCCAAAACACAATGTAAATGAAGAGTGCGAAGAATATGAGGGCGATAAATCCGGCGACGCCAGCCTGGAGGGGTACCGTTGGGATCATACGTCACCTTCGGAGACATGTTTAAAAATACTTTGTGTCCTGTCTCTATCGCGATCCCCCGCGACAATGAGGGATCAGCCGTCGCGGAGTCGTCTGATGGTTTTCGGTCGGAGTACTGCCGCGGGGTGCCCGTTACGGGGTCGGGTCATACTCAGCGCGGCGGCCGCCGGCGGGAGTCCGATCCGCTGGAGCGGCTTCCGGGTGGCCGGCTGTAGGTCCTGCTCCGGCCGACGAGGAAGTACAGCACCAGCCCGAGCAACGGAGCGAGAAACACGACGACTGCCCACAGGAATGCGGGATGCTCACTGTTCTGCTTGGCGTCCGAGTACACCCAGAACACCAGCAGGAGTGAGACGACGAACAACAGCAGCATTATCGAGGCCACACCAGCCGCTTGAAGCGGGATTGTGGAGGGCATACGTCGCTCTTCGCAGTGACAGTAAAAGAGCCTTCTGTCCCGTCTCTCGCCGAAAACAGGCTACTCGATCCGCTTGCTCACGTACGGACCGTCCTGTTTGTACTCCAGTTTCTGCCGGTAGTACTCGCGGACGCCGATGCCGCTCAGCACCGCGAGCTTCCGGTAGCCCGCGTCGGCGGCGAGGCGCTCGGCCTCCGCCAGCAGCCGCCGGCCGTACCCCTGGTGCTGGTGCTCGCCGACGGGCTCGTCGCCACCCTCTCCATCGTCCGCAGTCGCGGCCTCGCCGACGCCGACCTGGCTACCGTAGACGTGCAGTTCCCGGACGAGGGCGGCATTCTCGAGTTCTCGACGGACCGGGTCTTTCGGGAACCGGAGCCGGCAGAACCCCACGAGCAGGTCCTTCTCGAAGTCCTCGAAAGAAATGAAGCGGATGCAGTCGCAGGTCCAGCCGTGCTCGTCCATGCGCTTGCGGGCCAGTTGGCGGAGGTTCGACTTCCAGACGCCGCCCTCGATGAAGTCCGCCGGGATGTCACGCTGGACGCGCTGCAGCCGCGTGTACCGCGGGATCATCGACTTGATTTCGGCGACGAGTTCCGCCGCCTCCTCGTTGTCCAGTGGCTCGAACTCGTCTGTGTGCCACCAGTCGTAGACGGCAGTTCCCTCGACTACCAGCGTCGGGTAGATCTTGAGGTAGTCGGGCCTGTACTCCGGGCGCTCGAAGATCCGCCGGAAATCTTCGAGACACATCTCCTTTGACATTCCGGGCTGGCCGGGCATCATGTGGAAGCCGATCTTGAACCCCGAGTCCCGCAGGCGGCGGTTGGCGTCGATCGAGTCCTGGGTGCCGTGCCCGCGGTGCATCTCGCGGTTGATCCGCTCGTAGGTGGTCTGGACGCCCACCTCCACCTTCGTCCCGCCGAGATCCAGCATGCGGTCGATCTGCTCGGGATCGCACCAGTCGGGCTTGGTCTCGAAAGTAGTCGCGACGTTGCGGACGTCCCCGACCTCGTTGTCGGCGATCACGTCTTCGAGGTACTGGAACTCCCGCTCGTCGGGATCCTGGGCGAAGCTCACCTCCTGTGCGGGCTGGGGTTCGGCGTCGACATCGAAGTCGTTCATCGCCGCGAGCGCGCGCTTGACGAACCACTCCTGGTAGTCGTGGCTACGGGCAGTCATCGTCCCGCCCATCAGGATGAGTTCGGCCTTGTCGACGGGATGACCGATCTCCCGGAGCTGATTGAGCCGCAACGTCACCTGGCCGTAGGGGTCGTAGTCGTTCTGCTTGCCCCGTGCGGCCGCGGGCTCGTGGCCGGTGTAGCTCTGGGCGCTGGAGAACTCGGAGTCGGGCCCGCCGGGACAGTACAGGCACTTGCCGTGGGGACACCGGTGGGGCGAGGTCATGATCGCGACCGGCGAAACGCCCGAGGCGGTCCGTACCGGCTTGCGTTGCAGGACGGACTCCAGCTCCTCGCGGTGCTCGTCCGGTGCGAAGTCCAGCAGTTCGGAGTTTTTGGGCACCTTCGGCGAGGAGTACTTGCCACAGACCTCGGTCTTGGCGGATTCGAGGTCGTCGCGCCCGATCTCGCCGGCGAGGATCCGGTCGACCAGCTCCTCACAGACCGCTTCGAACGCGCCCTCGCCCTCCTGGGTGTCCATGCTCATCGCATTGGTGTATGTCCCCACTGTTTGTGGATAAGCGTGTCGTTTGCCGGTATTTGTCTCTGCCAGCGACGTGGTTCGCGACGGAGTCTGTTCGAAGATCGACATCAGCGCGGTTCGCCCGTTCAGTCCGCC
>PXSQ01000101.1:0-2163 GCA_003022725.1 Halobacteriales archaeon SW_7_65_23
CCAGATCGTCGTCGTTGGAGATGTTCTCCAGCAGGCGGCGCATGATCTTGCCCGACCGGGTCTTGGGGAGGTCGTCGACGAAAATCACGTTCGCCGGACGCGCGAAGGCGCCGATCTCGTCCTCGACCGCCGCCACGATCCGCTCTCGCACCTCGTCGCTCTCCGCGACGCCCTCTCGGAGCGTCACGTACACGTCCGGCACCTCGCCTTTCTCGGGGTCGTCGCGGGGCGCGACGGCGGCCTCTGCGACCTCCTCGACTTTCGCGACCGCTGACTCGAGTTCCATCGTGCCCAGGCGGTGGCCGGCGACGTTCATCACGTCGTCCAGCCGGCCGAGCACGCGGAAGTAGCCGTCGCGCTCGTGGACCGCGCCGTCTCCGGCCTCGTACACCCAGTCGGTCCAGTCCTCGGAGTTCGTGTCCGAGAAGCGCTTCCAGTACTCCTCGATGAACCGATCGTCGTTGCCGTAGACGGTCTGGAGCATGCCCGGCCAGGGGCGCTCAATGACGAGGTTGCCGGCGCGCCCGCTCGCCGGCTCGATGGGGTCGCCGTTGTCGTCGTAGATCGCCGGCTGGATGCCCGGACACGGTTCTGCCACCACGTGTCGACGATGACGGCGTCCTCGTTTCCGATGTGCTGGTAGTACCACAGCCACGCCTCCGGCTGGATCGGTTCGCCGACCGTGGTCATGTGTCGGAAGTCGAAGTCGTACTCGGCCGGGATCTCCTCGCCCCACTTCATGAACATCCGCACGGCGGTTGGCGAGGTGTGGAACACGTCGACGTCGTACTTCTCGGCCATCTCCCAGATCCGGCCTTTGTGGGGGTAGTCGGGCGTGCCCTCGTACATCACGCTCGTGGTTCCGAGCGCGAGGGGTCCGTAGACGATGTAGGAGTGGCCCGTGATCCAGCCGATGTCCGCCGAACACCAGTACGTGTCCTCGGGCTTGACGTCCAGCACCGCATGACTCGTCCACGTCACGTACGAGAGATACCCGCCAGTGGTGTGCTTGACACCCTTCGGTTTCCCGGTCGTCCCCGACGTGTACATCAGAAACAGCATGTCCTCTGCATCACGGGTGACCGGTTCGACGGTGGCGCCCTCGTGATCGGCAACGAGGTCGCCGTACACGTGCTCGTCGTCGGCAATGGCCGTGGGCGACTCGTCACCGAGGCGATCGACCACGATGGTCGTGACATCCCCGTCCACTTGCTCGCGACCCTCCCGTGCCTTCGAGAGGTGGTCGAGGGGGTCGCCCCGCCGGTAGTACCCGTCGACGGTCACCAGGTGTTCCGAATCGGAGGCGTTCATCCGCTCGGCCAGCGCGTCTGCCGAGAAGCCGGCGAAGACGACAGCGTGCGGCGCGCCGATGCGCGCGCAGGCGAGCATCGCAATCGGCAACTCCGGAATCATCGGCATGTACATCGCCACCACGTCGTCCTCCTCGACGCCCTGCTCGCGCAACGCCGCCGCGAACTCGTTGACCTCCCGGTGGAGTTCCTCGTAGGTGTAGGTCCGCGTCTCCCCGAGTTCACCAACCCACTCGATGGCGGCCTCGTCACCCCGGTCGTCGAGATGCCGGTCCAGGCAGTTCGCCGACGCATTGAGCTCCCCGCCGACGAACCACTCGTAGAACGGCTCGTCGTCGTCGACCAGTACCTCGTCATAGCCAGTCTCCCAGTCGAGGAGGTCGGCCGCGCGCTCCCATCCCTCCGGCCAGTTGTCCTCGAACTCCTCGTAGATGCCGGGGTCGCTGACGTTGGCCTGCTCGACGAAGGACTCCGGCGGCTCGAATTCGTCCTGTTCCTCGAGTCGTGCCTCAAGGTGCACCTCGGTATCGTCTGACATACGGGCTGTACTTCTCACAGGACCCCCTTAAGATTCCATCAAAACGATTCCGATTCTGACAGGAATGGAGTTTACGGAAGTGTGAGGAGAAAGCCTCGCGCTTCATCCAAGCGGTAGCGCGGAGGCCCCGGCCTCAACGAGCGAGCAACGCGAGCGAGTAGGCCGGGGAGGAAGCGCGTTCGCAACGTTTTTCGCCCGTGAAACAGTAGCACATGATCAGTACCTCACAAAGTTCGGTACTGATACCGCACCGCAACCGCAAACGACCACGGTTGTTGACGCAAGAGAACCGTGAGAAGGGTCTCGACCGACCAA